>CAZKTK010000224.1:0-5929 GCA_964555535.1 uncultured Rhodospirillaceae bacterium | reverse complement strand
CGAGGCCGAGCTTGCCTCGTCGATCGCGGTGTTCGACATCAACAATCTCGACGCTGGCTACGAAGTGCTGCCGATCGGCGAATGGTCCGGCATCACCGAAGGGGTCCGGCGCGTCGTGCAGGGTGAATACAACCAGGCAGGCGACGAGATTTGGTTCTCGGTGTGGAACGGCAAGGACCAGGAGTCGGCGATCGTCGTGGTCGACGACAAGACGCGCGAACTGAAGCACGTCATCCGTGATCCTCGCCTGGTCACGCCGACCGGCAAGTTCAACGTCTACAATACGCGCAACGACGTGTACTGAGCGATGCCTGGGCGGGGCCGCCGTGCCCCGCCCACCCTTTCCTGCGAGTGGCAAGGAGACCGGAAATGACGATCGACTGGAAAGGCCCCGGCAACGCGAACAAGACCCCCAAGGTGTTTCTGGTCGGTGCGGGCCCCGGCGATCCCGAATTGCTGACATTGAAGGCAGCGCGCCTGCTTTGCGAAGCCGATGCAGTGGTCTATGACCGTCTGGTTTCGGAAGCCGTCCTGGATCTGGCGCCCGAATCCGCCGAACGTATTTTCGTTGGCAAGGAAAGTGGTTTCCACGCCTTGCCGCAAGACCAGATCAACGCGCTTCTGGTGCGCCTGGCTCGCCGCTGCAAGCAGGTGGTGCGTCTCAAGGGCGGCGATCCTTTCGTTTTCGGTCGCGGCAGCGAAGAGGCCGCGCACCTCGCTGAACACGGCATTGCCTGCGAGGCGGTGCCGGGCATTACCGCCGCCATGGGCTGCGGCGCCGCGGCGGGCATTCCGTTGACCCATCGCGGGCTTGCCAGCGGCGTACGATTCGTCACCGGCCATTGCCGCGATAATGGTGAGCTTGAGCTGGATTGGCAGGGGCTGGCCGATCCGGATACCACCATCGTCATCTATATGGGCTTGGCCAATCTGCCGATGATCGCGGTGCGGCTCTTGGATGCCGGTCTGTCGCGGGATACGCCCGCCGCCGCGATCGCCGATGGCACCCTGCCCGGTGAGAACGTCATTGCCAGCACGCTTGGAGGCCTGCCCGCCGCCGTCGCACGGCGCGGCCTGCGGCCGCCCGCCACGCTGGTCATCGGGCGGGTCGCGGCCTTCGCCCAAACCGAAATAGCGGACGATGCGCTTGTCGCCTGCAAGGCATAGCGGCTGGCTGATCGCAGCCCTGCTTGCCGCAGGCGCCGCCTCGGCCGAACCGCCGGCCGACCGCCAAGACGAAATCCTACATGCCCTGCGTCACGACTGCGGCTCCTGCCATGGCCTAACCTTGCATGGCGGCCTCGGCCCGTCGCTGCTGCCGGGGCGGCTTGCCGACATGCCGGAAGAGGCGCTGGTGGAGATCATTCTCGATGGCCTTCCGGGCACGCCCATGCCACCTTGGCGCGTTATCCTGAGCCGGGACGAAGCGACATGGCTGGTGCGGCGCCTCAAGGAGGGTTTGTGACGTGAGATACTTGCTGTTTGCCATGGCCGTCGCCCTGGCGGCCTGCCAACAGGCGCCCTTGCGCGGCAGTGGCGATCTCGGTTTGGTGATCGAGCGCGCGGCCAGTCGCATCGCGGTGATCGAGACCACCGGGCGGCAGGTACTGGGCAGCATCGAAGGGCTCGGCGACCTGTCGCATGCCTCGGCGGTGTTTTCGCGCGACGGGCGCTACGCCTTCATCTTCGGCCGCGACGGCGGCCTCACCAAGATCGATTTGCTGACGCGCAGCATCGCCGCGCGGGTGGTCCAGGCCGGCAACAGCATCGGCGGCGCCATTTCCCAGGACGGCAGCCTGGTCGCGGTCTCCAACTACGAGCCCGGCGGCGTGCGCGTCTTCGACGCCGAGACCCTGGCGCCAGTGGCGGACATCCCGGCAACTTACGGCGAGGACGGCGCGCGCTCCAAGGTGGTTGGCCTGGTCGATGCGCCGGGGCAGCGCTTCGTTTTCAGCCTCTACGACGCTGGCGAGATCTGGATCGCCGACATGGCCGATCCCGCCGCGCCCGCCATTACCCGCTACCGCGATGTCGGCGCCCAGCCCTATGACGGCTTGATCACCCCCGACGGCCGCCATTATCTCGCCGGGCTGTTCGGCGAGGACGGCGTCGCCATGCTCGATCTTTGGCACCCGCAGGCCGGGGTGCAGCGGATACTCGACGGCTATGGCCGTGGCGAGGAGCCGCTGCCTGTCTACAAGATGCCCCATCTCGAAGGTTGGGCCAGCGCCGGCGACAAACTGTTCCTGCCCGCCGTCGGCCGGCACGAGGTGCTGGTGGTCAACCGCGCGACGTGGCGCGAGATCGGGCGCATCTCCGTGCACGGCCAGCCCATCTTCGCCATCGCCCGGCCCGACGGCCGCCAGATCTGGGTCAATTTCGCCCTGCCCAACAATGACGTGATCCAGGTCATCGATACCGAGACCATGAAGATCGTTGCCGAGCTCGATCCCGGCAAGGCCATCCTGCACATGGAGTTCACACCACGCTCGGAACAGGTCTGGGTGTCGGTCCGCGATGCGGACAAGGTGGTGGTCTACGATCCCGATACGTTCGAGGTCATGGCGAGCCACACGGTCGACAAGCCAAGCGGCATATTTCTGTCGGCCCGTGCCCACAGGCTCGGGCTATGACCGTGCTGAGCGAGGAAGAGCGCAGGCTGCTCGACGGCTATCAGCGTGATTTTCCCTTATTGCAGCAACCGTTCGCCGTTATTGCCGCCGAGCTCGGTATGCCGGAGGGCGAGGTGATCGAGAGCTGCCGGCGCCTGCGGGATGCTGGCGTGATCAATCGCATCGGCGCCACAGTGGCACCGCATCGCAACGGCTGGAGCACCCTGGCGGCCATGGCTGTGCCGCCTGAGCGCTTGGAGGACGTTGCGGCCCTGGTCAGTGCGCGGCCCGAGGTCAACCACAACTATGAGCGCGAAAACGAGATAAATCTGTGGTTCGTGGTAACCGCTGCGAGGCGTGAGGACGTCGCCGGCGTGCTCGACGACATTGCCCGCGAGTGCGGCCTGGAGGTGCTCGACCTGCCCTTGGAGGAGCCGTTTCGCCTCGATCTGGGATTCCCCCTGCAATGGAGCTGAGCCGCGACGACAGGCGCCTGCTGGCCGCGCTCGAAGACGGTCTGCCGCTGACGGGCGAGCCCTTCGCAGCGCTCGCCGAGCGCCTCGGCTGGGCGGAGGAGCGGGTTCGCGAGGACATAGACGACCTGCAGGCCCGCGGCGTCATCCAGCGCTTCGGCATTGTGGTCAACCATCGCAAGCTCGGCTACGACGCCAATGCCATGGTGGTCTGGGAGGCACCGTCCGAAACGGCCAGCGACAGCGGCCGCAAGCTGGCGGCACTGCCCTATGTCACCCTTGCCTATCGCCGCACACCGCGTCCGCCGCTCTGGCCCTACACGCTCTATGCCATGATCCACGGTCGTGACCGCGGCCAGGTCGAGGCGCTGATAGAGGAGGCGACCGCGGCAGCCGATCTGTCAGGTGTGCGCCGCGAAGTTCTCTTCAGCAAGCGTTGCTTCAAGCAGCGCGGCGCCCGCTACCGGCGGGAGCTCGCCGATGGATGATACCGACCGCAAGATCGTCAACGCGCTTCAGGGCGGATTTCCCATCGCGGATGAGCCCTATGCCGAGGCTGCGGCAAGTCTCGGCCTCGACGAAGCGACGTTGATCGAACGTCTCGAGGTGATGCTTGCCGATGGTACCCTGTCCCGTTTCGGCCCTCTCTACGATGCCGAGCGCCTTGGCGGGGCCGTGACCCTGGCAGCGATGGCAGTGCCCGATGCGGGCTTCGATGCGATAGCCAAGCAGGTCAATGCCCATCCAGAGGTCGCCCACAATTATGCGCGCGACCACGCCCTCAACATGTGGTTCGTCGTCGCCGCCGAAAGCCGCGAGCGCATCGATGCGGTGCTCGCCACTATCGAGGCAGAGACCGGCTGCAAAGTGCTCGATATGCCGAAGGAGGAGACCTTCTTCTTAGCCCTGAGGCTGCGGGCATGACCGGCCTCGACACCACGGACCGGGCCATCGTGCTCGCGACCCAGGCGGGTCTGCCGCTTTGCCCGCGGCCCTATCATGCCGTCGGTGAAGAGATAGGCGTGCCAGGTGAAGAGGTGATGGCGCGCATGCAGGCCATGCGCGCGCGCGGCGCCATCCGCCGCCTCGGTGCCGTGCCCAACCATTACGCCATCGGTATCCAGGCCAATGCCATGTCGGTCTGGGATGTGGAGGATGCGCGCGTTGCTGTGCTCGGTCCGCTGGTCGGCGCGCTCGACTGCGTCAGTCACTGCTATCGCCGGCCGCGCCACTTGCCCGATTGGCCGTATAATTTCTTCGCCATGGTGCACGGCCGGGAGCGGGCGGAGGCCGAGGCCCATGCGGTCGAGATCGCAGCTATCCTCGGCGATGCCTGCCGCGCGCATGAGCTGCTGTTCAGCACGCGCATTCTCAAGAAGACCGGCCTTCGGCTGGCGGGGTCGTAAGCATGTTCCGTCTGCATCAAATGATGTCCGAGCTTTTCGAGCCGACGCCCGCGGTGCGCCGGCGGCCGCCAGGGCCGGTGGTGATCTGGAACCTGATCCGGCGCTGCAATCTCAATTGCCGGCACTGCTATTCGCTGTCTACCGATGTGGATTTCGCCGGCGAGCTTAGCCTTGCCGAGGTCGAGACGGTGATGGCCGACCTGCGGGGATTCGGCGTGCCGGTGCTCATCCTCTCCGGCGGCGAGCCATTGCTGCGCCCGGATATCTTCGAGGTATCGGCTCATGCCAAGGCGCTCGGCTTCTACACGGCGCTGTCGACCAACGGCACGCTGATCGACGATGCTATGGCCGATCGCATCGCCGGAATCGGCTACGACTATGTGGGCGTCAGCCTCGATGGCATCGGCGCCGCGCACGACACCTTTCGCCGCCAGGAGGGCGCCTTCGATGCCGCGCTCGCGGGCTTGCGACGCTGCCGGGAACGTGGCGTCAAGGTGGGCATGCGCTTCACCATGACCGAAGCCAACCACGACTCTCTCCCGCCCTTGCTTGATCTGATGGAGGCGGAGGCGGTGGACAAGTTCTATCTCTCCCACCTTGTCTATTCGGGGCGCGGCAACCGCTACCGCGACGACGACGCCATGCACCGCACCACCCGGGCCATGATGGATCTGCTGTTCGAGCGTTGCCTGGCGTCCGTGGAGGCTGGCGCGGGCCGCGAATATGTCACCGGCAACAACGATGCGGACGGACCCTATTTCCTGCACTGGGTGAAGCAGCGCTTCCCCGACAAGGCCGCGCATATCGAAGCCAAACTCAAAGCCTGGGGCGGCAACGCCTCCGGGGTCAATGTCGCCAATATCGACAATCTCGGCAATGTGCACCCGGATACCCACTGGTGGCACTACGATCTCGGCAATGTGCGCGAGCGTGCGTTCTCGGACATCTGGCCCGATACCGGCGATCCCATCATGGCCGGTCTCAAGGCCGAGCCGCGCAGCATAGGCGGGCGCTGTGGCGAGTGTCGGCATTTCGCCATCTGCAACGGCAATACGCGCATTCGCGCATTGCGCCTTTACGACGACCCCTGGGCCGAGGACCCGGCCTGTTATCTCAATGGCGCCGAGATCGGCGTAACGGCCGAAGCCGCGGAGTAACCCATGCGCCTGTTGATCGCTTTCGCCCTTTGCCTCGTCTCCGTCGCCGCGGTCGCGGCGGACGCGCCGGCGCTCTATGCCGAGCATTGCGCCGAATGCCATGGGCCCGAGCGCCTCGGCGGCATGGGACCGGCGCTGCTGCCGGGCAATCTCGGGCGTCTCAAGCGCGAGGCGGGGGCGGACGTGATTCGCAACGGGCGCGTTTCCACCCAGATGCCGGGCTTTGCCGAGCAGCTGGACGAGGCCGCCATCGAGGCGCTGGTGGGACTCGTCTTCACGCC
>CAZKTK010000223.1:0-5930 GCA_964555535.1 uncultured Rhodospirillaceae bacterium | reverse complement strand
GTGCCCGGAGGCTCCATGCGTCCGATCGCGTTCAGCAGCATGATGCCGTCCGGGCCGAGCAGCGACTTCACCTTGGCGAAATACTCGCCAAAGTGATAGGCGCCGACATGCTCGAACATGCCGACGGAGACGATGCGGTCGAAGCTGCCATTCTGTTGCCGGTAGTCTCGCAGTTCGAAGCGAACCCGGTCGGCGAGGCCGGCATCCTCTGCCCGGCGGCGGGCATAGGCGAGCTGGCTTGGCGACAAAGTGATCCCCGTTACCTCGACATCGGCGGTCCGTGCCAGGGTCAGCGCCAGGCCGCCCCAGCCACAGCCGATCTCCAGAACCTTCTGGCCCGGCGCGAGCAGAAGCTTGGCGGCGATATGGCGCTTGCGCGCGGCCTGCGCCTGCGCCAGGCTGTCACTACCCGACAGATAGTAGGCGCAGGAATATTGCCGCCCCGCGTCGAGAAAGAGGTCGGCGACCGTGTCGGTGGCGTCGTAATGAGGCGCGACATTGCGCCGTGCCAAGGCAATCGGATTGGCTTGCTGCAGGCGCCGCATGGCGAAAGCCACCATCTCGAAGAACGCCACTGCGGGTCCGCTCTCGATCTCCGCCGCATTCAATATGCATACCTCAAGGAAGTCTCGCAGCGTACCCTCCTCGATGGTAAGCGTGCCATCGACATAGGCCTCGCCGATCCGAAGCTTGGGATTGAGGAACAGGCTGTGATGGAGGGACCTCCGATGCAGCCGGATTGCCGCTCGCGGAAGCGCATCCGGCTTGCCGAAGACTTGCGAGCGGCCATTCGCATCGATGATGCGCAAACAGCCCTGCTTCACCCGCCCCTCGAATATTCGCGCGAGCAGCATGCGAGACGAGCCGGACCTCTGAGCCATGTTAGTGGTTGGGGGCACCATATCGGACATGGCGTCAGGCCGCTGCCGGCTTGGCCGTTCGATGCCCGACCATCGGCTCGGGGCTAGGAACGGGAATGCGCTCCTCGGGCGGCAGCAGCGCCGCGTAGCGGCCCAGGCGTTGCTCGAAGCGTTGGTGGTAGAACGCCGGAAGCGTGTCGCAGCGCCCAACGTGGAAGGCACGAAACCGGTTGTCATTGGCCAATAGCACACGAATTCGCCGCATCTCGGCAAGCTCCTGTCGCATGGCGAACGTCCTGAGGACGTGCATGGCGCGGATGATAGCCGGGACGCGCATGGTCAGGCGCCTAAGCAATGCCTTCTGCGATGTCATGGCCTCATAGATCTCGATGAGACGATCGTAATACTCCGCCGGCTCGTAGTTCTTCAGCGTGGTGACCAGATAGGGCACGAAATAGAATGCGATCGGCATGGAGCCGAGTATCCTGCCCTCGGCCTGAAACTGATCGTAGAGCGGCGTGCCGCCGAACGGTGTCGGGATGTTGACCCCCGGCCAGACGAAGGGCAGTCGCCGCATGAACTCGATGATCAGCTCGGCCGGCTCGCGGCCCTCGTCAAGATCGGTGCCGAAGATGAAGTTCGCCTGCAGGCCGGGAACATATTCGCGCAGGCGGATAAAGTGGTCGGCTACCTTGTCGAGCTTTTCCCACCCTTGCCTGGCGCCGACGCCCGCCTTGTTGGCATAGCCCGAAAAGGATTCGACTCCCGGCGCCACGAACAGGCAGTTCGTCTCCCGCAACCGGCGCAACCTGTCATCCTTGAGGATCGAGAGCGAGCTCTCCATGACGTAGCGGTTGCGGCGCTCGGCAGGAATTGACTCGATGATGTCCATGGTCTCGTCGAAACGAACCGCGAAATTGGGATCGTGATAGGCGATCCGAGCGCGCGGATGATGTTCGGCGATATAGCGCAGATCGGTCGCAATCTGTTCTGCCGGCAAGGCCACATAGCGGCTGTCCCAGTCGGTGCAGAAGTCGCGCGCATAGGGGCAGCCGATGCTGCCAAGAATGGCAATGGTGCTGCCGGCGCTGCCGTCGGCCTTGGTGGTCGTCGTCAAGCGAATCTCGGGCATCCTTTCCTCGACCGAGGGAAAATCGGTGAGCACGCGGTTGCTTGAGACGATCGACGGCGGGTCGAATCGGCCGGCCAGGATATCGGCTATCAGTTCATCGTCGCAGTCCTTCACCACCAGGTCGAAGAAGGGCAGACAGGGATGGGGAAAGGCCTTGGCATGGGGCCCGCCGATAACCGTGAGCGCGCCATCGCGCCGATACAGCTTGGCCAAGGCGCAGGCCAAAGGGCTCGATTGCGTGCAGGTGGCGACGAACACCACGTCAAGATCATCGGGAAGCAGACCCTTGGGGTCGGCCTGCCGTAATAGGTTGCATAGAACACATCGTGGCCCGCGCGGCGACACCAGACCGCGATCGCTTGCGGCATGATGCTGCTCAGCTGTCGCTTGAAGGAGTGCCCGAATACCCGGTCAGTGGCACTCAGGGAGACGGTATCCAACAGCAACTCTATGATTCCTATGCGCATTCTCGCTATCCCCCGTTGCAATCGTCTTCCCGGCGCGGATGCGGCTCCGGCCGCTCGTCCGGCCTTTTCGGCGACTGCAAGACTGGAGGGAATGACGTCAGGCCGCCGTCATTGCGGTGGCAAGGTCACTGTCAGAACGGTGTCAACCCGGCGTCAAAAACCCGGCAAAGTAGAACTTCTCGGCAATGGGGGGCTTCTCGGTGCCCGCAAATTTGTATTTTTCTCGTTTTGCGGGACATAATCGGGTCCAGTGGTGCCGGATGGGGGCTTGCGCGATGACGAAGCTGACGCTTCGGACCTTGGGTGGCTTCGAGCTTCGCCGCGCTGACGGCGAAAGCGTTGCGCTGTCCGGAAAGAAGGCGCAAGCGCTCTTCGTCTATCTGGCGTTGCGCTCGCATGCGCCCCAGCCCCGGGAACATCTCGCAAGCCTGCTTTGGGGGGATCGCTTTGACGAGCAAGCGCGCCACAGCTTGCGGCAATGCTTGATGAATCTCCGCAACGCGCTCGGCGACGAGCGCGATCTGATCATTTCCGAAGACGACGCGGTGAGCCTGGACGTTTCGCACATCGACATAGATGTCGCCAATTTCGAGGCGTTGGCGTTTGCCGAAGAAGCGGCGCCGCTGGAGCGCGGTACCGGCTTCTATGGCGGTGACCTTCTGAACGGTTTCAGTGTTCGGGCTGAGGCTTTCGAGGCGTGGCTCGAAGACGAGCGCCAGCGATTGCGCACGAGCGCCGTCGATGCCCTGCTGCGGCTCTCCGCACTGCACCAAAACTCCGGCGCCGACGAAAGCGCGCTGGCGGACGCCAAGCGCGCGGTGGAAATTGACCCTGTTCACGAGGAGTCGCACCGCCAGCTGATGCGCCTGCACGACCGCGCCGGACGCGGCGCGGAAGCGCTCAGGCAATATGCCGCTTGTGAGCAGGCGCTGCGCCGCGAGCTCGATATAGAGCCCGAGTCACGAACCCGTCGCCTAGCCGAGGAGATTCGCGGACGAGCCGAGGGAGCGGCGGATGGGCAAGCCCCGCAACCGAGAGGCCCAAAGGCCTGGCTGAAGCTGCTTGGGAACCCCATCACGGCGTCATTGCTTATCGTTGCAGGCGCAATCGGCGGCTGGTTCCTGTCCGACTATTTCGACAAGCTGCGCGAACCCGTGCCTGTGGACTTTCCCCAGTCCATCGTGGTGTTGCCATTTCGCAATCTGAGCCTCGATCTGTCCCAACAGGACCTCGTGGACGGGATAACGGAGGGCATCACCAACGCGCTGTCGATGGTCTCCAGCATGTTCGTATTTTCCCGCAACACCGCTCTCAGCTTCAAGGATAGCGGGCTCGACGGAAGGAAGATCGCCGCCCAGCTGGGCGCCCGCTACGTGCTTGCCGGCAGTGTCCAGGCGGCTAACGGCCGTGTGCGCGTGACCGCCGAGCTGATCGACTACGGCGAAGGCTATGTCGAATGGAGTGGCAGCTACGAGCGCGAGATGACCGACATTTTCGCGGTTCAGGACGACATCACCTTAGAGATCATCACCGAGATGCAGGTCGAACTGACCGAGGGCGAGCAGATACGCGTGTCGCGCAGCCACGGCACAGACGACCTGCAGGCCTGGCTGCTCGCCGGCAAGGCGCTGCAACGCCTCCGCCGTTTCACGCCGCGCGACAACGCCGCCGCCCGCGCCCTCTACGAACAAGCCATCGCCGCGGATTCCGGCTATCCCGGCGCCATGGCCGGGATCGGCTGGACGCATTTCATCGATGCCTACTTCGCTTGGGGCCAGTCGCGCCAGGCCTCTGCGCAGCTGGCAGGCGAGTTCGCCCGGAAGGCGATGGCGCTCGACCCGGAACGCTCGCCGACTTTCGCCCTGCTCGGTTTCATAGAGCTGCTTCGCGGCGATCATGCGCAGGCGATCGCGCTTGGCGAGAAAGCCGTCCAGCTCGCGCCCAGCAGTGCCGATGTCACGGCGCTGTTGGCGCTGACCCTGACCTATACAGGCGATTATGTGCGCAGCATCGTTCTGTCCAAGGCGGCGATGGATTTGAGCCCCCATTACCCGGAATGGTATCGCTGGACCCTGGGCAGGGCGTATCGGCTGCAGGGGAACTACCGGGAAGCCGAGAGGGTGCTCACCGTCGAGAGCCCCGGAGACGAAATCTCGCAGGCAAGGCTGGTCGAGCTGGCCGCGACCTATAGCGGCATGAAACGCTGGCGCGCCGCGCGCGTCACCGGCCGCAAGCTGTTGGCGCTGCAACCGGGCTTCTCGGCCACTGCCTGGGCGCAGATGCCGCCCCATGCCGACCCGGAGCGCTCGCGCCTTGAATTGACGGCGCTGCGTGGTGCGGGCCTGCCCGATTAGACCCGGAACGAGTCCTTTTCGCGGGCGGCCTCGGCTCGGTTGGGCCCGTAGTTCTGCCACTTGTCGCGATTGTATCTGGCGCGCATGTCGCCGTGCGAGGCGCCGTTGAAGGTCAGGAAGATATTGCGTCGACTGCGCGTGCCCGTGTTGGCCGGGGATCCGTGCGGCACATAGCAATCGAAGAAGATCACGTCGCCCGGATCGGCCTCGAGCAGCATATACTCGTCTTGCGGCTCGTAGGGCGGATCGGCCTCGGTCAGGGGCTGCCATTCCGCCGTCATCAGCGCCTTCTCGTAGTTGCCTGAACACAGGAAACTCAAGGCGCCGTTGTCGAGGCGGTTCTCGTCCACCGCGATGGCCATGGTGATGAAGAAATCGCAATAGGCGTTCCAGCCGGCAGCCTGATCCTGGTGCAGCTGGTCGGGGCGGCAGCCGGGGAGCTTGTAGTTGACCTTCTCCTTGAACAGCACCGGCGGCTCGCCGAGAAGCTGAGTGAGGCATTCGCGAGCCTTGTCCGGGATCAGCAGCGCCGATGCCGCTCGGTTATGGTCGCCGATCACGTTCTCGATGCGGACAAGAAGGTTCTCGCCGCTGATCGGGCTGGTCTCGTAATACTTGGCCTCCTCGCCGTCAGCGGGCTGCTTGTCGCGCAGGGCATCGAGCCAGGCGGACATCTCCGCCACCTCGGCCGGGCCGAAGAAACCCTTGATAACGACGAAGCCCTTCTCCTCGAAGGCATTCACCTGTGCTTTCGTCAACGCCATCCCCGAGCCCTCCCGGCCGCATCTGTGGATGCCGCCTGGATACTGGATTCGACGGGATGCGTGTTTGATATCGGTCAATGCGACCGATGGTGGTCAGGCGCCCTTGGCGGCAGCGCGGTCGGCCAGGCGCGAGCGCCGGAACGAGGTCATGTGGAAGCTGGCCTGGGCCGACGCATAGCGGTATTCGCGCCCCACCGGACAGACCCGGCGCACGCGACAGCCATGGCTCATGCAGTCGGCGCCGGCATTGCTGTCGATATGATCGGTGCAGCGTCCCACGTCGTGATGCTCGCCGCCAAGCGCCGAGACCGGACAGCCCGTCAGGCAGGGCTTGTCGGCGCAGCTCTCGCAAG
>CAZKTK010000222.1:4008-5935 GCA_964555535.1 uncultured Rhodospirillaceae bacterium | reverse complement strand
GGCGGGAATTCATGGTTCCCGCCGCTTCCTTCCAGAGCACACCAGATACCATGCTATTTCTTAGACGCATTCTCCTCGCGGCTCTTGTCTTCTGCGTGGTAAGCGCAGCAAACGGCGCCACGGTCGAGGAAAGTATCGTTGGCCTTGCCGCCAAGAGCTCAGCCGACAAGATCGCGGCTATCGACGCCCTGGCCGCAAGCGGGGACGATCGCGCCCGCGATATCCTGCAGGCCATGCTGGACGGCCGCCTCTATCGCGTGAAGGCGGACGACCGTATCGTCTTTGCCGACAAGGTCGACGGCGGCTTCGACATCGTCGATGCACTGTCCGGCGAGGACCTCGGCGAGGTCGGCAAACGCGACGTCAAGAAGATCAAGGCGAACAACAAATTGCGCGGCATTCTGCGCGGCGTCATTGGCGGCATGTCGCTGCTGAGCCCCGACGCGAACGTGCGCGAAGCCGCGGCCGATGCGATCTTCAAGACACCCACCGCCGCCATCGTTCCCATATTGGAACAGGCCGTGGCAGACGAAGCGGACGACGATGTCCGCGACAGGCTGGAACGCGCCCTGGCAGCGGCACGGATCGCCACATCAGATAACTCGGAAATTCGCCAAGCCGCGGTAAAGCGTCTCGCCGCCTTCACCGATGTCGATGTGCGGGCATTCGTCGGCGCCCTCGTCATCGAGACAGCCGATGGCTTCGCCGAGCCCGATGCGGCCGTGCGCGCCGCCGCGAACGAGGCGCTGGAAAAGATCGACGCCAGCATCGCCCGCTGGGCCCTGGTCGGAAACCTGTTCCAGGGACTGAGCCTCGGCTCGGTGCTTCTGCTGGCCGCGATCGGACTTGCCATCACCTTCGGCGTGATGGGCGTGATCAACATGGCCCATGGCGAAATGGTCATGCTCGGCGCCTACACCACTTTCGTGGTGCAGGAGATCTTCCGCAGCCACTTCCCGGAATCGTTCGACTATTCCCTTCTCGTTGCCATACCTGCCGCGTTCATCTTTGTCGGTGCACTCGGCATCGCCATCGAACGCGGCATCATCCGCTTTCTTTACGGGCGTCCGCTGGAAACCCTGCTGGCAACCTGGGGGCTGAGCCTGATCCTGCAGCAGTCCGTGCGCACGATCTTCGGGCCGACCAACCGCGAGGTCGGCAACCCCAGCTGGATGACCGGCGCCATCGATATCGCCGGCAGCGTCTCGTTCACCTATAACCGGCTTTGGATCATCCTCTTCAGCCTGATCGTCTTCGCCGGCCTTATGGCCTTGCTGGCACGCACGTCGCTCGGCCTGCGCATGCGGGCGGTAACCCAGAACCGTGCCATGGCAAGCTCCATGGGCATCCGCACCGGCGCCGTGGACGCGCTGACCTTCGGGCTCGGCTGCGGTATCGCCGGCATCGCGGGCGTGGCCCTGAGCCAGATCGACAATGTCGGCCCCAATCTCGGGCGCGGCTACATCGTCGATTCCTTCATGGTCGTTGTCTTCGGTGGTGTCGGAAACCTATGGGGTACGCTGGTCGGCGCCACCACGCTTGGCGTCGTCAACAAGTTCCTCGAGCCCTATGCCGGTGCGGTACTCGGCAAGATCCTGGTGCTTGTCGCCATCATTCTCTTCATTCAGAAGCGACCGCGGGGCATGTTCGCCCTCAAGGGCCGCGCCGTGGAGAACTGAGCCATGGCGTCACCCCTGCTTGCGCGCCTGGGTCTCGGCGGCAGCATCTTTCTTGTGCTCCTGGCGCTTGCGGCTGTCCTCGTGCCCCTGGCCAATCAGGCCCTGCCGGTCACCTCTCCGTTCCATGTGCCGACCTATATGGTCAGCCTGTTCGGCAAGTATCTCTGCTTTGCGCTGCTTGCCCTCAGCGTCGATCTGATCTGGGGCTATTGCGGCATTCTGAGCCTCGGCCACGGCGCCTTCTTCGC
>CAZKTK010000222.1:0-3998 GCA_964555535.1 uncultured Rhodospirillaceae bacterium | reverse complement strand
CGGCTACGCCATGGGCATGTACCTGATGCGCCAGATCGGCGACCGCGGCGTCTATGGCAATCCGGAGCTGCCCGACTTCATGGTCTTCCTCGACTGGCAGGAACTGCCCTGGTACTGGCACGGCTTCGACAATTTTGCCGTCGCCGCCCTCATGGTCGTTCTGGTGCCGGGCACCCTCGCCTTCGTCTTCGGCTGGCTGGCTTTCCGCTCGCGCGTCACGGGCGTCTATCTCTCGATCATGACCCAGGCCATGACGTTTGCGCTGCTGCTCGCCTTCTTCCGCAACGACATGGGCTTCGGCGGCAATAACGGCCTCACGGACTTCAAGGATCTCCTCGGCTTCGATCTGCAAGCCAACGGCACGCGCATTGCGCTCTACGTTGCCTCCGCCATCGCCTTGGCGCTCGGCTTTCTGCTGTCGCGCTATCTGGTCACGTCGCGCTTCGGACGCGTGCTGGTCTCGGTGCGCGATGCCGAAAGCCGTACCCGTTTTCTCGGCTATCGTGTCGAGTACTACAAGCTTTTCGTTTTCGTGCTATCGGCCATTCTCGCCGGCATCGCGGGCGCTCTATATGTGCCGCAAGTCGGCATCATCAATCCGGGCGAGTTCTCACCCGCCAATTCCATCGAAATCGTCATATGGGTCGCCATCGGCGGGCGCGGCACGCTGTTCGGCGCGGTGCTCGGCGCCATCCTGGTGAACTATGCCAAGAGTTACTTCACCGGCGCCCTGCCCGACCTTTGGCTCTTCGTGCTTGGCGGCATGTTCATCGGCGTCACGATCTTCCTGCCAAAGGGCATCGTCGGCGCCGTCTCCGGGCTGCGCATGAAGCTGAAGCGCCAACGGCCGGTTGGGCAAACCGCGGAGGCAATGGCCGGTGAGTGACATTGCCCAAAAGCTGCTGCCGCCAGAGGAAGTCGCCGCGAGCGAACCGACACCCGGTGACGCCCTGCTCTATGTGGAAGGTGTCAGCGTCAGCTTCGACGGCTTCAAGGCGCTGAACGACCTCAACTTCTATGCCTCCGCGCGCCTGATGGAGGCCGTCATCGGCCCCAACGGCGCCGGCAAGACGACCATGATGGACGTGATCAGCGGCAAGACGAAACCGGATAGCGGCCGCCTGATCTTCCGTGGCAATGTGGATCTCACCAAGCTCGACGAGGCAGCCATCGCCAATCTCGGCATCGGCCGCAAGTTCCAGAAGCCCACGGTATTCGAGAACCACACCGTGTTCGACAATCTGGAGCTGGCCTTGAAGGGCCACCGCGGCATCTTCCATGCCATCTTCAAGCGCCTCGCCGCGGACGAGTTGGTGCGCATCGAGGAGGTGCTGGGAATCATCTCGCTCAGCGATCACGCGCGCCGGCGCGCCGGCGACCTTTCGCACGGCCAGAAGCAGTGGCTGGAGATCGGCATGCTGCTGATGCAGGATCCGGAACTGCTCATGGTCGATGAGCCCGTGGCCGGCATGACTGATGCCGAGACGGAGCAGACCGCGGAGCTGTTGCGCCATATCGCCGAAACCCATTCCGTGATGGTGGTCGAGCACGACATGGATTTCGTGCGCGCGCTCGATACCCGTGTGACTGTCCTCCATGAAGGCTCGGTCATCGCCCAAGGCCCCCTCGACACCGTTCAGAACGACGAGCGCGTGATCGAAATCTATCTGGGACGCTAGAGCCATGCTGGAGGTCCAGAGCATCGACCTGCACTACATTGCCAGCCAGGCGTTGCGCAGCGTATCCCTTGAAGCGCCGGTGGGCGAGGTAACTTGCGTGCTGGGCCGCAACGGTGTCGGCAAGACCAGCCTGCTGCGTGCCATCGTCGGTCAGCACAAGGTCAGCGGCGGACATATCCGCTGGGAGAACACGGACATCACGACGCAGCCGGCGCACCGCCGCGCCGCAGCCGGGATCGCCTATGTCCCCCAGGGCCGCGAGATATTTCCCCTGCTCACCGTGGAAGAGAACCTGCGCACCGGCTTTGCCGCGGCGCCTCGGGCGTTGCGCACCATCCCGGGGCGCATCTACGAGCTGTTTCCGGTGCTCAAATCCATGCTGGGCCGGCGTGGCGGCGACCTCTCCGGCGGACAGCAGCAACAGCTTGCCATTGCCCGCGCCCTGGTCATGCGCCCGCGGCTGCTGGTGCTCGACGAGCCGACCGAGGGCATCCAACCGTCGATCATCAAGGATATCGAAGCCGTCATCCGCGTCTTGCGGGAGGAAGGCGACATGGCCATCCTCTTGGTCGAGCAATATTTCGAGTTCGCCCAAAGCCTGGCGGACCGCTATGTGGTGCTGAACCGGGGCGAAGTCGTTGCCAAGGGAACAGCCGAAAGCCTGGCCAATGACGATGTCCGCCGTCACCTTACTGTCTGAAGCACCCGCCGCCGACGGCGAGATCCGCGCCACGGTCGGCGCGCGCGGCGCCTTTGGTGATATCTACCAGCGCCAGCCGCTCCGGCTGCTGCGCCCGCGAGTCGATGGGGACGAGCCGCAAACGGGAATTCTCGTCAACACGGCCGGCGGCATCGTCGGCGGCGACCGCCACAGGGTGGAGATCGATTGCATTGCCGGCGGGGATGCTCTGCTCATCGGCCAGGCAGCGGAGAAAGTCTATCGATCGGCCGGGCCGACCGCCGGTATCGAAGTGGAACTGACCGCACGCCGGGAGTCCCGACTGGAATGGCTGCCCCAGGGCACCATCCTGTTCGATGCAGCGAAGCTCAAGCGGCAAACCACTGTGCGCCGCGAGCCCGGTGCGCGAGTCCTGGCAGGCGAGATCCTTGTCCTCGGGCGCCTCGGCATGGACGAAGTCGTGCGCAGCGGCAGTCTGTTCGATCGCTGGCGGGTAGAGGACTGCGGCAAGCTGGCCTGGCTAGATGCCTTGCATCTCGATGGCGACTTCGCCGGGCTGAGCACCGCCCGTGCGGGACTGGACGGCGCACGGTCCCTTGCCACGGCAATCTACCTTGCGGACGACGCCGCGGACCGGCTTGACGAGGCACGGGCGCTGCTCCCCGAGTCCACGTCCGGGGCCACAGTGCTCGGCAACGTGTTGATTTGCCGCTGGCTCGGCAAGGAGCCGCACCAATTGCGCGAGGCGGTGGGAAACTTCTGGCGCCACTTTCGCGCCTCAACATTGGGCCGCGCACCTCGCCTGCCGGTCCTCTGGCACCATTGACGGGGAGGAAACCATGAACCTGACACCTAGGGAAAAGGACAAGCTGCTGGTCTCGATGGCAGCCATGGTAGCGCGACAGCGCCTCGAGCGCGGCGTCAAGCTCAACCACCCGGAAGCCATCGCGCTGATTACCGATCACGTGGTCGAGGGCGCGCGCGACGGCAAGACGGTTGCCGAGCTCATGCAGTCGGGCGCCGGGGTCATCGGGCGTGGCCAAGTCATGGACGGCATCGCCGATATGATCCACGACATACAGGTCGAGGCGACCTTTCCCGACGGGACCAAGCTGGTCACCGTACACGACCCGATCCGTTGAGGAGGTTGCAATGATCCCAGGGGAAATCATCACGGCAGACGGCGATATCGTGCTCAACGAGGATCGCGAGGCGATTACCGTCAGCGTAGTGAATACCGGCGACCGGCCGGTACAGGTGGGCAGCCACTATCACTTCGCCGAGACCAATAGCGAGCTTTCCTTCGACCGGGATGCCGCGCGGGGCCACAGGCTCGATATTCCCGCCGGCACCGCCGTGCGCTTCGAGCCGGGACAGACGCGCGACGTCGCCCTGGTGCCTTTCGCAGGCCTGCGCCGTGTCTACGGCTTCAACCAAGCCGTCATGGGCAAGCTGGAGGACTGAGCAATGGCAAATACCCTAAGCCGCAGCGCCTATGCCGGAATGTTTGGCCCCACAACGGGCGACAAGATTCGGCTCGCGGATACGGACCTCGTCATCGAGGTCGAGCGCGACCACACCATATATGGCGAGGAAGTGAAGTTCGGCGGCGGCAAGGTGATCCGCGACGGCATGGGCCA
>CAZKTK010000221.1:0-5939 GCA_964555535.1 uncultured Rhodospirillaceae bacterium | reverse complement strand
AATCGACCACCTGCCGGATTAACGGCATGTTGGACAACGGTTCGCCACCGAAGAAGACGATGTTGTAGCGTTCCCTGTCCGCACCCTCGCGGAACAGCATCTCGATGCTGCGCTTGGCGGTCTCGAAGTCCATCTTGGCTCCATCGGCGGGCGCCGCGAGATCCTCCTTGTAGCAATAGGTGCAGCTCAGATTGCAGCCGGTATTGGTGTTGAGGACGATGGTCGAGAGAGGGAAGTTCTCGATCGTGATCGGCGCATGCTCGGGTTTTGCCGGGCGGCCGTCGTCCAACACCTCAAGATCGAGCAGCTCGCGCAGGGATTCGACCACGGCATCGGGCGTGTGCCGGCCGTCGAATTGCCGGCGCACACTCTCGGCCGTTACCGGCCCCTCGGGCGCGCTGAACATGTCGAGCAGGTCACGCGAAACCGGGTCGAGCTCGAACAGGCTCGAGGTGGGGATGTGGAACATCATGTTCCGCTCCCCCACACTCACCCGGTGGAGATTACGCTCGACCAGCTTCAACTCGCCCATGGCCGTGACCTCAAGCCAATACCGTGCCTAGCGGATCGGCGGATCGTTCCAGCGCTGCACGGTGACGATGAGCTGGCCTTCGCCCCTCACCGCATTGCCGGCATCGTCGACCACGGCCACCACCTTGAGGTTGCCCGCATTGTTGGTCGAGTATGGCCGCGCCGGGTTCAAGCCCGCATCCGCCGGATCGTAAATGCCAACGTTCGGCGCCATCATGCCCGCGAAGTGGACATCGTCGAGCTGCTCGGCGACCTCGTCGAACGGCTCCGTGGTCCAGGCCGCCGGCATAACGCCGATGCGCGTGCCGTCTGCCGCATAGCCGACCGCATCGAACAGCGCCAACTGGTCGAGCCGCGTGCCGCCGGCGCCGCCAACGCGGGCCATGCCGTAGGCCGGCTCCACCTGCACCGTGGCAACCGCGTCGTAGACGACGAAGCCACCGCCCGACGTGCCGCCCACGGAGATCGACCGGGCGCCGAGCGCGGCGCCGCCATCGACGCTGGCACTGACCACGACCGTGTTGGCATCGGCCGAGACCACGCCCGTCACCGTGACACCCGCACCGAGATCGACGTCACCGGAGAGCCCGGTGCCGTGAATGGCGATCTCGGCGGTGCTGCCGGCACGGATGTGGCTTGGCTCGACAGCCATGATCTCGCTATGGCCTGCCTGGACCCTGACCGCCACGAAATTGAGGCCGATCTCGTCCTGGTTGGCATCCATGTAACGACCTGTGGAGCGATTGCCATCCTCTGAGAGCGCACCGATCGACAGGAAGGTTCGGCTGCCATCGGTGAGGCGAGCACGGAATTCGTAGCCCGTGTAGACGATCGCCGAACCGCTCAGAGCCGTGCCTTGCTCCATTGCATTGTTGAGCGTTCCGGTCGCCGAGTACTGATCATTCTCGCCGCCGCTGGCATTGAACGTACCATGGGCAAAGCCGACACCCGGGCCGCGCGCAACCCAACGCCAGTCGCCGGAGATATCGGATTGATGGCCCTTCCAGGAGTCCCAGGTAGCCGATTCGTAGGGGAAGTTCTCAGCCAGCCAATCGGTCGTCTCGGTGCTGGCAATGTGGAACCAGGCCCGATCGCGACCGTAGAACTGGTATTCGGTGGTCGGCCACTGCCCGAGATGGAAATCGATATGCATCCGCCACTCGGCCTTGGTGCGCCGCTGCAGCGCACCGCGGGCGCCTGAGTGGCAACGCGCGCACATGAAGAAGTATTCCGGCGCGAAGTCTTCGACGTGGCTCGGCTGGCGCTCGAGAATATAGCGGTAGGGTTCCGCTTCCGACGGTGCCAAGCCTTGAGTATCGGCAAGATGCTTGACCAGCATTCGCTGCTCGTCAGCCGGCACTTCGACGCCGTGCATGATGCGCATGCGCACCATGGTCATGAGCCAGCCCTCGGGCGTCTTGCGCTGCCCGGCGATGCGGCTCAAACCACCCTCTTCTTCCGCATGGCAAGAGCCACAGCGGGCGTTGAGGATGTCCTCGGCCTCGGCCGCGCCGGCGTTCTCCGGCGTCGTTGTCAGTAGGATCGCCGCGAAAGCGGCCACGAATGCGCTAAATGCGAAACTCCGCCTCGCCATGGCAGTTGCCTCCCCCGGTGCAAAGTCGCCAATACTCGAAAATCGGGAAAACTCACACCAATTTCGAGCAGTACCCGTCAACAAGGTCTAGCGGCGAGCGCCGAGAGTCAAGAAGTCTCTGATTGCCGCGCCACCAGCAAGCCACGATGGCTGAGCCAGCCGAGTGCCTTTTCCGCGGCTTCGGGCGGGCAGGCGAAATGCCCGGCTGCCGCGACCACCACATCTTCGGCGGGGCGCCAAGCATCATCGAGGAAACGCATCAGCGGCACCAGGGAGACACCGGCGACCTGCCAGACACCGCGGGGAAAATCCGCCGTGACCACGACCTCCCGCTCACAGACATAGCCATCACATATGACCGGCCGGCTTGCGATCTCCGGCGCCCGAGACGCGGGATCGGCATGCGCCGGCGCATCGTCGGGCCAGACCCGGCGCTCGGCCCAAAAGGGTCGCTCCGGCCAGCGGCTCTCGATGCGGTAGAAATCGCGCCCGACGCGGCCCATGGCGGCAAAACCAGCTTCGACGCGCTGGGTATAGAAGCGCTCCGCCAATGCCGCATCGGCCGGACGCTCGCGCAACGTGGCCACCACGGGAACCGCGTTGAGCGCTGTCGAGACGGCGGCAAACTGGCCATGTCCGGAAAGCGGATCGAGCGCTGCGGCAGCATCCCCGATGCGGATCCAGCGCTGACCGAGTGGCGCCTGCGCCATCATCACATCGGCATTGCGTGCAACCACCTCGCCATCCGGCTCGGCGCCCGCCAGCCATTCCGGCGCCTCTGCCACTTCGGCCACGCGCTCGCGATAGAAGGCATCGAGCGCGCCACGGCCGGGCAGCCGCTCCCCGCCCACCATGACCTGGAGGGCGGCCACGCCTTCGCCAGGTGCCGCGAACCAGGCCCAGCCGTCGGGGAAAGCGGCCACGGATCCCATGGTGGGTTCCCCGCCCCGACCCTGCCAGAAGCCGACAAGCGCCACCGAAGCCGGCCCGTGGCTCCGGCCCGCGCTGCCCGCCGGAGCCCGCCGACCGCGGGCCTCAACCAGGAAATCGCCGACCACCTCGGTGCCGGCGCCATCTTCGGCACGATAGGCGA
Source organism: uncultured Rhodospirillaceae bacterium (assembly GCA_964555535.1). Classification (GTDB taxonomy): domain Bacteria; phylum Pseudomonadota; class Alphaproteobacteria; order UBA7887; family UBA7887; genus UBA7887. Next base: position 2,721 of record CAZKTK010000221.1, on the reverse strand, counting down.
CACGCCAGCCGGAAGCCTCGTCCTCGACCTTAGCGATGGCACCCAGACGGATGTCAACACCGGCGGCACGCGCATCGTCGAGCAGGGCCGCATCGAAGCGGCGGCGCTCGATCAAGGTCTCGCCATTGACCGTGCGGGTCTCACCGTTCCAGTGGCTGATACGCTCCACCCAGGGCCCAACGGCAGCCAGCGCCGCCTCGCAACCGGCGCCGCGCAGCCCCTCTTCGGCGCGCGGAGACAAGCCCTCATAGGCGCGATGGCGCCGCTCAAGGGTAATGAGCGTGACGGACTGGCCGGCGGCAGCGAAAGCACGCGCAGCAACACAGCCGGCGACGCCGCCGCCGAGAATGACGATATCGCACCGGGGCATGGATCAGGCGGTGATGTATTCCCGCAATTGGCTCGCTTCGCGCTCGACGCTGGCGATACGGTCCTTGACCACATCGCCGATGCTGACGATCCCGGTCAGTTTGCCGTCTTCCAGCACCGGCAGGTGCCGGATGCGGCGCCGCGTCATCAAGCCCATGACATCGTCGATGGTGGTATCGGGTGAAACCGTCTTGACGTCCGCCGTCATCACATCTTCGACGGCGCGCTCGACAGCGCCCGCGCCCTGTTCAGCGATGCAATGGACAATATCGCGTTCGGAGACCACACCGACGACGGTATCGCCATCGGCGACGATGGCGGCGCCGATGCGCCGCCCGACCAGAACCTTGGCCAGTTCGACGACGCTCGTCTCGCGTCGAACCGTAAAGACGTCTTTGCCTTTGCCGCCTAGGATATCCTTTACGTACATGGACACGCTCCCCCTGTTGTTAGGGCTGTCCACCACGTGCGCCATGGCTTCTCCCGCGCCACTTCCGGTGCTGGGCCCGGCGTTCACGTGGCGGCTTCTGGCGGTCATGATACCACCAAAAGCCGCCTGCCGCGAATTGGCCTACTCGGCTGCGGCCGCCACCACATCGTCCGCGAGCTTGCCGGAAAGCTCCTGCAAGTGCTCGAAACGGTAGTCGTAGGTGCCGACGCCGCGGGTCAGAGAGCGCAGCTCGATAATCAAATCGGCAAGCTCGGATTGGGGCAAAAGGGCCGTCACCTGGTCCCAGCCATTCCATCCCTCGCGCGCCTCGAAGCCGAGAATCTGCGCCCGCCGGCCGCTCAGCAGACGTTGTATCTGCGGCGTGAAGATGTTGGGCACATACACGGTAACGTTGCTGATGGGCTCCAGCAGGATGGGATGGCATTTCGGCAAGGCCTCCGACATGGCGATTCGCGCCGCCGTCTGGAAGGCCATTTCCGAGCTGTCGACCGCGTGGTAGGAGCCGAACACCAGATTGACCGAGACATCGACCACGGGAAAGCCGAGCGGCCCCTTTTCGCAAAACATGCGCGCGCCGGCCTCGACCGCTGGAATGTATTGCTTCGGCACGACGCCGCCGACGATCGAATCCTTGAATTCGAAGCCGCTGCCACGGGGCAAAGGCTTGACGTCGATATAGACATCGCCGAACTGGCCGTGGCCGCCACTCTGCTTCTTGTGCCGTCCCTGCACCCGCTCCACCGGCCGGCGCACGGTCTCCTTGTAGGGGATCTTCGGCCGTTCGGTGACCAGCGGCAGCGAGAAGCGATTGCGCAGGCGATCGAGGGCCACTTTCAGATGCATCTCGCCCTGGCCGCGCAGGAGATGCTGATGCGCCTCCTGGTCCTGCACCGTGGTCAGGGAGCGGTCCTCCTCCAGCAGCTTGTGCAGGGCGTCGGACAGCTTGACCTCATCGGCCCGGTTCTCGGCATTGATGGCGAAAGCATAAACCGGCTCGAGCACGGGCACGGCAAGCACCTCCGGCGCATCCATCTCTTCGTCGGTCGAAAACAGTTGCCCGGTCTTGACGCCGTCCATGCGGCCGAGCGCCACGATCTGACCGGCCTCGGCCTTGGAGATCTTGGTCAGGGCCTGGCCGCTCATGGTGTTGATGCTGCCGATGCGCTGGCCACCGAGGCTGGCGCCATCGCCGATGCTGCCGCGCCAGACCCGCGCCAGGGAAACCTTGCCCGATGACGGCAGGTTATAGGTCTTGAGGATCTGCACCGCCGCCTCGTCGCCGTCGCCAAGTCCGACCCGTTCGGCCGTTTCCGCAGCCTCGGGCACGTCGTGGCGCAGCGCCTTGAGAAGACGGCGCACACCGTTCTCCTGCTCTGCCGCACCGAGCAGCGCGGGCACCAGCAGGCCTTCGTTGAAGTCCTTGTGCAGGGCGGCGTGGATCTCGTCGTTCGGCGGGATCACGTCTTCCAGCAACTGCTCGAGCAGGGCATCATCGAAATCGGCCAGGGACTCGAGCATCTCGGTGCGCGCCTGCTGCTCGTCATCGGTCATGGCCTCGGGTATCTGGATCAGAGCCGATGCTTCGCCGGGCTTGTATTGATAGGCACGCTCGTGCACCAGGTCGATATAGCCGGTGATCGACTCGCCGTCGCGAATCGGCACCTGACGCAGCACCAGCGGCCGCTCGGACTGCTCCTGCAGCGCTGCCAGCAGCTCGGGCACGCCGACCTCGGCCCGGTCCATCTTGTTGACAAACAGCATCATCGGCACGCTGTGACGCTCAAGGAACTTGAAGATCGGCGCCAGCGCGATGACCCGGTCGATATCGGGCTCGACCACCACTACCGCGGCATCGACGCCGACCACCGCGTCCATCGCCTCCTGGATGAATTCGAGGGAGC
>CAZKTK010000220.1:0-5952 GCA_964555535.1 uncultured Rhodospirillaceae bacterium | reverse complement strand
CTCATTACCTGCGTGGTCGCCGTGTTCTCCATCGTTCTCGGCGCGCTGATGCTGCGACAGATCGAGGAGCTAGCGCCCAAGCGGCGCACTGCCGGCGGGCACATCGATGCCGCCTCCGGCATATCGGCGCAAGAGCACATGACATACTTCGTGTTGATCATGGCCGTCATCGCGGGCGTCGTCATCGTGACATGCGTGACGACGCTCTATTTGTCCTCCTATGGAACTGCCAAGTCCTATTTGCTGGAAACAGCCAAGGCCACGTCCCGACTGATAGATACGGTCGCTGAGTTCGAGGCCGCGCGCGGCGGCTGGGATCAATCCGCGGCATCCAGAGATACCACCCTGTCCCAAGTTCTCACGGCCATGAACGCGCAGTCGGGTTTCGGCGAAACAGGCGAATTCGTGCTGGGACGGCGCAACGGTGACGATATCGTGTTCCTGACGCAGCCGCGCCACCTTGCCGGCGCCATCCCCGCCATCCACATAACGGCCCTAGCCGCCAAGCCCATGCAGCAGGCGCTGATGGGACGGCAGGGAGTCCTGGTCGGCCTGGACTATCGCTCGGTCGAGGTGCTGGCGGCTTATGAGATGGTGCCGCAGCTTGACATTGGCCTTGTCGTAAAGCTCGACCTCTCGGAGGTTCGCTCGCCATTTGTTCGGGCAAGCCTCCTCTCCGCCGCGGCCGCCCTCATCATGATCGTGCTCGGTGCTATCTTCCTGGCTCGATCGCCACTCGCACGCACCACTGCGCCGGTGCGAACCATCAGCTTCGATGGCGATCGCGAAGAACGCATCTCGCCATTTCTGCTGGTCATCGTCAGCGGGCTGGCGGCAGCCGTATTCGCCCTGGATATGGTAACGCCACTGGGCGTGGCGGGCGGCGTCCTTTATGTGGCGGTGGTGCTGACGGGACGCTGGTTTCCCGCCCGCCGCCATATCGTGGCATTGGCACTACTCGCTACTCTCGGAACCCTCGCCGGCTATATGTTCGCCCCGCAAGGCGGAACAGCCTGAGTGGTTCTCACCAATCGTGTCTATGCCCTGTTCGCCATCTGGGCTACCGCCTGGATCGTGAGTCTCGGGAAGACCACGCAAATCGCGCGCAAGACGCAGGCCGAGGAGTTGATGCAGCTTTCCCTCGCCGTCGAACACAGCCCGTCATCGGTCATCATCACCGACAGCGATGGCGTTATCGAATATGTGAACAAGAAGTTCACCGAGACCACGCTGTTCGAAGGCGCCGAGGCGGTCGGCGAGACCATGAGCCTGCTGAAGTCCGGCGAAACGCCGGAAGAGGTGTATCGGGATCTATGGAGCACGATTGCGGCCGGCCAGGAATGGCGCGGGGAGTTCCACAACAGGAAGAAGAACGGCGAGCTGTACTGGGAGGCTGCGGCCATCCTCCCCATCCTGTCGCCACAAGGCGACGTCATCCATCACATCGCCTTGCAGGAGGACATCAGCGAGCGCAAGCACGCCGAAGAGCAACTCAGGCACATGGCCAACCACGATACGCTGACCGGCCTGCCGACCCGGCGTCTCGGCATGGAGCATGTATCGGCGGCGCTGGCGGCGGCGCGTCGCGACAGCACCAAGGCGGCGATGCTGTTCGTCGACCTTGACGGGTTCAAGGCCGTCAATGACAGTCTCGGCCACGATGCCGGGGATCGCCTGCTCATCGCGGTGGCCGAAAGGCTGTCGGGCTGCGTGCGCGAGATCGATACGGTGGCGCGCATCGGCGGCGACGACGACAGCGCCAGCATCGGCGCCAGTATCGGCATCGCGCTCTACCCCGATGACGAGCAGGACCCTGAAGTGCTGATCAAGCGCGCCGACGAGGCGATGTACGGCGTCAAGGCAGAAGGCAAGAACGCCTTTGCCTTTGCCGAAGGGGCATAGCGCCGGGCTTGGCGGTTGAAATAGTCCCCTATGGCCAATACTCTTGCGAGCACGCTGACGAGCGAGGCCACGGGGGCTGACGAAGTGAGCGATCACACGGAAGGTGAGGCGGGACGACGCCGCATGGCGGCGGTGCTGGCGGCGGATGTCGCCGGCTATTCGCGCCTCATGGGCGATGACGAGGAAGCCACCATCGCCGCGCTAGGCCGGGCGCGCGCGGTGTTCCGCGAGCACGTCGATGCCCATCACGGCCGCGTGGTCGATACCGCCGGCGACAGCGTGCTCAGCGTCTTCGAAAGCGTCATCGAGGCGGTGCGGGCGACGCTGGCCGTGCAGGAGACCCTGGCCGCGCGCAATGCCGATGTGCCCGAGGATCGGCGCATGCAGTTTCGCATCGGCGTGCATTTCGGCGACATCGTCGAGCAGGAAGACGGCACCATCTACGGCGACGGCGTCAACATCGCCGCACGCCTCGAAAGCTTGGCAGAGCCCGGCGGTCTGACCGTCTCCGGCACCGTGCACGAGCACATAGACGGCAAGCTCGGCGTCAGCCTGGCCGATCTCGGCGAGCACGAGGTGAAGAACATCGCCCGGCCGGTGCGGGCGTGGCGTGTGGCCGCGGGTGGAGAGGCTGTCGGACGTGACGCATCTAGACCTAAGTCTATGTGGTTCGCTGCTACTGCAGCCGTTGCGGCCTGTCTGATCGGCCTCGGTACTTGGCAGATCTGGCCGTCGCAAGCACCCAGCCCCAGCCCGGTGGTTGAGGGGATAGACGTTCCAGTCATTGCCGTGGTGCCGTTCGAAAACCTGTCGGGCGATGCAGAGCAGGACTATTTCGCCATTGGCATCACCGAGGACCTGATCGCGCGTCTCGGTCGTTTTAACGAGTACGTCGTGATTTCGCGCAATTCGACCATGCAGTATGCCGGCACCGCGATCGACCCCCGCCAGGTCGGCGAAGATCTCGGCGCCCGCTACGTCGTCTATGGCAGCGTAAGGAAGCTGAAGGAGACAGTCCGCATCGCAGTGCAAGTGGTGCACGGCGAGACCGGCAAGCAGCTCTGGGCCGAGACGTACGAGGGCGATCTCACAGTCGCTGGCCTGTTCGATATTCAAGACCGGATAACGGAGACGGCAGCGGCGCGGATTGGCGATTATTCCAGGGTCATTGGCCGCGCCGAAACGGTGGCGGTGACAAGGGTAGTGCCGACGGAGAACCTGGACGCCTATGACTGTACGATGCGCGTAGCTGTTTTTTTGGGACGGACCGACTCCTGAGATGCACGCGGCACTACGGGAATGTCTCGAGAGCGCGGTTGAGACTGAGCCCACTTATGCCGAGGCGTGGGGCTACTTGTCTGAAATGTACCGAGTTGAACATGAGTTCGGTTTCAATGCGCAAGCGAATCCACTTGATCGGGCGCTGGAAGCAGCCGAAAGAGCTGTCGATGCCGATCCTGATTATTGGTTCTCTCCCTATGTGCTGGCTGACGCGCATTTCTACCGACATGAAGTGGATGCATTCTTCACCTGGGCCGAGCAAGCCATGGCCATGAATCCCGGAAACGCTACGGCACTTGCCAACTTGGGCGGAAAGATGATGTGGGCCGGACGGGTAGATGAAGGGATGCCCCTGGTTCTTAAGGCCACCACGCTGAATCCTAGATATCCCTCATGGTACAATTATTTTCTCAGCACCGGCCACTACATGCGCGGCGAATACGAAGAGGCTCTTGCAGCTGCTCTTAAGATGGATTGGGGCATAGCATGGGACTATGTGAATCGCGCGGTCGCCTATGCCCAGCTCGGCCGCACCGCGGAGGCACGCGGCGAGATCAAGTCACTGCTTGAAGCCGATCCGGATTTTGGTCGGGAAGTATGGCAACGGTTCCGGGTATTCAACTTCCCGGATGAGCGGATACGTCAGTTCATAGAAGGTTTGCGTAAGGCTGGCCTGGAAGTATCAGACGAGCCGCCGCTGACGGACTGACATTGCTTGGGTTGTAGAGTGTGAGAGTTTCTGCTCAGAGATATTCGCTATTCCGTTAGCTCAGCACCGCATTGCCCGGCCATATCCGCCAGCTTCCGCCGCACATCCCCCCGCCCGCTGAAGGCGAAGCGTTTCCAGCCCACGCGCAGCGCGGCCATGGCGATGTCGGCATCGTCGGCGCAGTCAAGGATCACTGTGACATTGCCCGCCCGTGCCTCGGCCGTCATCTCAAAGAGCACCAGCGGGCCATAGGCTGCCGCCATCCAGGGGGCGGTGCGCAGGCTCTCCGCCCCGTCGGCCAGGGCGGCAGCGATATCGTCCGGGTTCTCGACGATCACCGCCCCACGCGCGCTATCCCTTGTACATGATGGAGAGGCCCGGCAGCGACTTGCCTTCGAGCCATTCCAGGAAGGCGCCGCCGGCTGTCGAGACGTAAGTGAACTTGTCATCGACCTCGGCATGGGAGAGAGCGGCAACCGTATCGCCGCCGCCAGCAACGCTGACAAGCTTGCGCGCCTCGGTGAGCGCCGCGGTGGTGCGTGCCAGCAACACGGTCGAGGTGTCGAAGGGCGCGGTCTCGAAAGCGCCGAGCGGGCCGTTCCACAACGCCGTGCGGCAGCGTGCCATGGCATTGGCGATGGCGTCGGCCGAGCCCGGGCCGATATCGAGGATCATCTTGTCCTCCGGCACCGCGTTGATGTCGACAACCTCGGTCTCGACGTCATCCGCCAACTCGCTGGCGACCACCGCATCGATGGGCAGGACGATATTGCACTCATGCTCGCTGGCCTTGACGATGATGGACTGGGCCGTCTCCAGCATGTCTTCCTCGATGCGCGAGGTGCCGACCGAAAAGCCCTGTGCCTTGCGGAAGGTGTTGGCCATGGCCCCGCCGATCGCCAGCACCTCCACATTGTCGATCAGGTTGCCCAGCAGCTCGAGCTTGGTGGATACCTTGGAACCGCCGACGATGGCGATCATCGGGCGCTCCGGATTGCGCAAGGTGCTTTCCAGTGCGATCAGCTCCGCCTGCAAGGCCGGCCCCGCCGCATGGGGCAGCAATTGCGGCAAGCCCACGATGGACGCATGGGCGCGGTGCGAGGCCGAGAAGGCATCGTTGACATAAACATCGCCCACCGCCGCCAGGGCCGCGCCGAAATCCGCGTCGTTAGCCTCCTCGCCCTCGTGGAAGCGCAGGTTCTCCAGCATCAGGAACTCGCCGGGCTTGAGCGCGTCCGCCACGGTCTCCGGGCCCTTGCCGATGCAGTCGGCGGTCACGTCGACGAAGCGCCCGAGCGCCTCGGTCAGGGCCGGCGCCACATGGGCGAGGGAGAGATCGGGCACGTCCTTGCCCTTCGGCCGGCCGAGATGCGAGATGATGATGGTGCGCGCGCCGCGCTCACAAAGCTCGTTGAGCGTCGGCAGGGCGCGCTGGATGCGCGTGTCGTCGGTGACAGTGTTCTTGTCATCCATCGGCACGTTGAGGTCGAGCCGGAGCAGGACCTTCCTGCCGCCGACATCGAGGTCCTTCAGCAGTGGCAGCGAGGGCACGGCAGCCTCACATGTTGCCGAGCAGCGCCGCGACGTCGCTCATGCGGTTGGAGAAGCCCCATTCGTTGTCATACCAGGAAAGCACGCGCACGAAGCGGCCCTCGATGACCTGGGTCTGACTGAGGTCGAAGGTGGAGCTGGCCGGGCTGTGGTTGAAGTCCGTGGAGACCAGCGGCTCGTCATTGACCTCCAGCACGCCCGCGAGCGGCCCTGCCGCAGCGGCGCTGACCGCGGCATTGATCTCCTCGGCCGTGGTATCGCGCCCGGCGGTGAAGGTGAAGTCGATCAGCGACACGTTCGGCGTCGGCACGCGGATGGCGGTGCCGTCGAGCTTGCCGGCGAGCTCGGGCAGCACCAGGCCGACGGCACGCGCGGCGCCGGTCGAGGTCGGGATCATCGAGCTTGCCGCCGCCCGCGCCCGGTGCAGGTCCGAATGCAGGGTGTCGAGCACCGGCTGGTCGCCGGTATAGGCATGCACGGTGGTCATGAAGCCGCGCTCGATGCCGATG
>CAZKTK010000219.1:0-5954 GCA_964555535.1 uncultured Rhodospirillaceae bacterium | reverse complement strand
ACAAACGGGAATCCCAATTGCGATTCCCTCAAATTGTGAAACGCTCTAAGCGGCACCCGCAGCACCAGCATTCGGTGACAGTTACCTATTATGACCCGTATTCTTTTTATTAAACAATGTGTTATACTCTTAATAAGGGGACATCATACTTATCTCTCGCCGGAAATAAGTATGATGTCTCCGTATTAGATGTCCCCGTATTAGGCCGTATCAAGGGGGGGGTCAGGCGTTGAAGTCGAGGCCGAGGTCGCGGTAGCGCTCGGGGTCGTCCTGCCAGCCGTCGCGGACCTTGACGTGGATGAAGAGGTGCACGCGCCGCTCCAGCATCTCTTGCAGTTCCTGTCGCGCCTCGCTGCCGATGGCCTTGACCCGGCGCCCGCCCTTGCCGAGCACAATGCTCTTCTGGCTGTCGCGGCGTACATAGAGCACCTGGTCGACGCGCACGCTGCCGTCGTCGCGCTCGGTCCAGGCTTCCGTCTCGACCGCCGTCGCATAGGGCAGTTCCTGCTGCAATTGCAGAAACACCTTCTCGCGGGTGATCTCGGCCGCAAGCAGGCGCATGGGCATGTCTGCGGCCTGATCGGCCGGGTAGTGCCACGGGCCCGCCGGCATGCGTCCGACCAGGGCATCCTGAAGATCCTCGACACCGTCGCCCGTGAGCGCCGAGATCATGAAGGTCTGTGCGAACATGCCCCGGCCATCGGAAAGCTTCTCGCCGTCGAGAGACGCCGCCAAAGCCAGCAGCGAATTGCGTGCCACCGTATCGATCTTGTTGATCGCCAGAATCGCCTGACGGCCGCCCTCGCGCAAATGATCGACGATAAGCTGGCTATGCTTGTCCAGCCCGCGCTTGGCGTCGATCAGCACCAGAACGATGTCGGCATCCCGCGCGCCCGACCAGGCGGCCGAGACCATGGCACGCTCCAGGCGCTTCTTGGGCGCGAAGACACCAGGCGTGTCGAGGAAGATGACCTGGGCGTGGCCGGCCATGGCGATGCCGATGACGCGATTGCGCGTGGTCTGCACTTTGGGGCTGACGATGGAGACCTTGGTGCCGACGAGCCGGTTGACGAGTGTGGATTTGCCCGCATTGGGCGCACCGAGAACGGCAACGAAACCGCAAGCCTGCTCAGCCATTGTCAGCCGCCAATCGCGCCAGCAGGGCCTCGGCCGCACGGCGTTCCGCCTCGCGCTTGCTCGCCGCCTCGCCTTCGCCCTCGCCCTGGCCCTCCACCGCCACGGCCATGCGGAAAGTGGGCTTGTGGTCCGGGCCCTCGCTCGAGACCAGCCGGTATCGCGGCAAGCCGAGCCCGCGCGCCTGGCTCCACTCCTGCAGCGCCGTCTTGGCATCCTTCGGCGGCACGGTCTGGGCCTCGATCAGGGGCTGCCAGTGACGCTCGACGTAGGCCGCCGCCGCTGCCAAGCCGCCATCAAGATAGAGCGCACCGATCAGCGCCTCGCAGGCATCGGCGAGGTTGGCATCGTTCTCCCTGCCCCCGCTCGCCGCCTCGCTCGGCGCCATCTCCAGATACTGGCCGAGGCACAGGGCCCGCGACACCATGGTCAGGCTGTCGGCGCTCACCAGGGCCGCCAGACGCGGCGCCAGGTCGCCCTCGTCCTCATTCGGAAAGCGCGCCATCAGCGCTTCGGCAACGATGAGGCCGAGCACTCGGTCGCCAAGAAATTCCAAGCGTTGATTGTTGACCGCGCCGCCGACGCTGCGATGGGTCAGCGCCTCGCGCAGAAGCGCCGCGTCGGCAAGGGATACGCCAAGGGCGTCGGCGGCGCTCAAAGCGTCGTGAAGAAGCGCGAGAAGCGGGTCGCGAAGGGCCACTTCCAGACTTCCCAAAAACGCGCCGTGCCGTCGGTCGAGAAGAACAGGATATCGGCGCGCCCGACCAGGTTCTCGGCCGGCACATAGCCCACATTGTTGAGCACACGGCTGTCCGACGAATGGTCTCGATTGTCACCCATGAAGAAATAGTGGTCCTGGGGCACCACATAGATGTCGGTGTTGTCCAGCGCACCGAACGGATCGCTGTCGAGCACGTGATAGCTCACACCGTTGGGCAAGGTCTCGATATATTGCGGTACCTTGCGGGAATGACCGTTGCGGCTGACCAGGTCGAAATCCTCGATACGCTGGCGCGGCACCGGCTCGTCGTTGATCAACAATATGCCGCCACGCACCTGAATGCGGTCGCCGGGAAGGCCCACCAGGCGCTTGATGTAATCGGTCTTGTTGTCGCGCGGCAGCTTGAAGACGACGATGTCGCCGCGCTCGGGCGTGCTGTTCCAGACCCGGCCCTCGAGGCCCGGCACGGGATAGGGCAAAGAGTATTTGCTGTAACCGTAGGAGAATTTCGAAACGAAGAGATAGTCGCCGATCAAGAGGGTCGACTTCATCGAGCCCGAGGGGATGTGAAAGGGCTCATAGGCGAAGCTGCGCACGACCAGCGCGATGAGCACGGCGTAGATCACCGTCTTGAAACTTTCCCAGAAGGCGCTGGGCTTTTTCTCTTCGTTGGCCAATCGTCCTACTCCGGTTGCACCGTGGAGATCAGAACGAAGGCATGCGCCATGTCGCGATCATCGGTGAGGGTGACATCGATCTTCGGCACCAGGCCGTCGGGAATGAGCGATTGCAGGCGCGCAAGGGCGCCGCCCGTCAGTTCCAGCGTCGGCTTGCCGCCAGGCAGATTGACGACGCCGATATCGCGCCAATAGACACCGCGGCGAAAGCCCGTGCCGAGCGCCTTGGAACACGCCTCCTTGGCGGCGAAACGCCGCGCATAGGAATCGGCCCGGCGCAGGCGGCGCTCGCATTTCTCGCGTTCCAAAGGCGTGAAGATGCGATGGGTGAAGCGCTCGCCGAAGCGCTCCAGCGTCGCCGCGATACGGGTCGCATCGCAGACGTCATGGCCAATGCCGACGATGGTCATCGGGGGCTCACGCGCTGCGCCGCCCGCTGGCCTCGGCCCGTGCCGTGTCCATCAGCGCGCGCATGCGGCGGATGGCACTCTCCAGGCCGCTGAAGATGGCCTCGCCGATGAGGAAATGGCCGATATTGAGCTCACTCACCTCCGGCAGGGCGGCAACCGGCGCGACCGTGCCGAAACTCAGCCCATGCCCGGCATGAACCTGCAGACCGCGGCCGGCGGCTTCCGCCGCGGCGGCAGCGAGGCGAGCGATCTCGGCCTCGCGCGCATCGTCCGGCGCATCGCAATAGCTGCCCGTATGCAGCTCGACCACATCGGCGCGCAGGGCCTCGGCGACCGCGATCTGCACCCGTTCCGGATCGATGAACAGGGAGACGCGGATCTCCGCATCGCTGAGCCGCGCGATGTAGTCCTCCAGCGCCGTATGCTGCGCGGCCACGTCAAGCCCGCCCTCGGTGGTCAACTCGGCGCGCTTCTCCGGCACCAGGCAGACCTGGTTGGGCTTGGTCGCCAGCGCGATGGCCAACATCTCCTCCGTCGCCGCCATCTCCAGGTTCAGCGGCAGGTCGACCTCGCCCTTGATGCGGCGGATGTCGTCGTCGGAGATATGGCGGCGATCCTCGCGCAGATGCGCGGTGATGCCGTCGGCGCCCGCATCCGCGGCCATGCGCGCGGCATGCACGGGATCGGGATGGGCCCCACCGCGGGCATTGCGGATGGTCGCCACGTGATCGATGTTCACACCAAGACGAAGCTTGCCGGTCATTGTTCGTCTCCCTTCGCCGCGTTCTCCTCACGCTTGAGAGCGGCTTCCCTTTTGCGCTGCCGCCGCCGGACCTTGCGGCGGATGCGCGCCTTGCGCATGCGCTGATAGCGCGCCACGGCACGGCGCACAAGCCAGAACGAGACACACCAGACGACGATTGCCATCGGCAGGCCGCCCACCGTCATGGGTAGAAGCACGGCTTCCGGGTTGGCGAAAATGTACTCCATCGAGAGGCCGTGGGGCAGCACCTCGCCGGTATCGAGGCCGAGCAACAGACAGCCGAGGCGATAGGCCGCGACCCAGATGAAGGGAAAAGTCCAGGGATTGCCCACCACCGTGCCAATGGCCGCGGCAATGACACTGGCGCCGATCAGCCAGGAGGTGAGCGCCGCGATCAGGAAATGAAAGCCGAGAAACGGCGTAAACGAGATCGCCGCCCCGCAGGCGAAGCCGGCGGCGATGCTGTAGGGGCTGCCCGGCAGACGCCGCACCCGATGCGAAAAATAACTCGCCGCGCGCCGCCAGCCGATGCGCGGCCATATCGCATCGCGCGCCCGGTGCCTTAGCAAGCGCCTCTCACGACGTCCTAACACTGCTCACCCATGGGCGCGCTCGACCTGGTAGATGGCAGGATTGGCGCGCAAGGCGGCCATGATGCTGCTCAAATGGCGCACGTCGTCGACCTCGACATCGACCACGAGTTCGAAGAAATCCGGTGCGCGGCGGCTGATGCGCAGATTGGTGATGTTGCCGCCGGTCTGGGCGATCGCCTCGGTCAGGGCATTGAGGCTGCCGGGAACGTTGTTGATCACCGTGACCATGCCCCCGGTATGGGCGTAGGAATCGTCGCCGTCGGTGCTCCAGGAGACATCCAGCCAGCGCTCAGGCGCGTTCGAGAAGCTTTCCAGCACCTCGCAGTCGATGGTGTGGATGGTCACGCCCCTGCCCTCGGTGACGAGGCCGACGATACGGTCGCCTGGCAGGGGATAGCAGCATTCTGCCATGTGCACGGCCATGCCGGGGGTAAGCCCGCGGATGGGCACCGCACCGCCGCGCTTCTTCTCGTCCGCGCCGGCGATGGGGCGGGGAATGGGCACCACCTTGGCGCCACCCGCAAGGTCGGGATAGACCGCATTAAGCGCAGCATCGGCACTGATCTCGCCGCGACCGACCCGAACCATCAGATCCAGCGGTTTCTTGACGTTGAACTTGGCCAGCACCAGCTGCAGCATGTGATCAGCAAACGGCCGCTCATGGGCGGCGAATGTCTTTTCCAGAATCGAGCGCCCGAGCGAAGCATATTCGTCATTGGCGCGCTGGCGCACGAAACGGCGAATGCGCGCCCGCGCCTTGCCGGTCACGACAAAGTTCTCCCAGTTGGGGTCCGGCGCGGGCACGCTCGAGCGCAACACCTCCACCTGGTCGCCGTTGTGAAGCACGGTGCGCAGCGGCGCCATGCGGCCGTTGATCTTGGCACCGACGCAGGTATCGCCGATATCGGAATGCACGGCGTAGGCGAAGTCCACCGGCGTCGCGCCGGCCGGCAGGCTGATCAGATCGCCCTTGGGCGAAAAGCAGAAGACCTGGTCGCGGAACATCTCCAGCTTGGTGTGCTCGAGAAACTCCTCCGCCCCGCCGGCATGATCGAGAATCTCCAGCAAATGGCGGATCCAGCGATATTGCCGTCCCTCGCGCTGGCTCGAGCCCTCGCTGCCATGCTTGTAGATCCAGTGCGCGGCGACGCCGTATTCGGCGATCTCGTGCATTTCCACGGTGCGGATCTGCACTTCGACGCGCTGCTTGTGCGGGCCGATCACGGCCGTGTGGATCGATTGATAGCCGTTCTGCTTGGGCGTCGAGATGTAATCCTTGAAGCGCCCCGGAATCATCGAATAGGCACGATGCACCGCACCGAGCGCGCGATAGCAGTCCTCGATGCTGTCGAGCGCCACACGAAAGGCGAACACGTCCGCGACCTGTTCGAAGGGCACATGCTTGCGCTGCATCTTGAGCCAGATCGAATAGGGCCGCTTCTCGCGCCCGTCCACGTGGGCCTCGATACCGACGCCCGCCAGGGTGCTCTCCAGCTCGCTGGCGATGAGGCCGATCATCTCGCCCTCGGTCTCGCGCAGGAAATCCAATCGCCGGGTCAGGGAATCGTGCGCCTCGGGGTTGATCTCACGAAAGGCCAGATCCTCGAGCTCGTCCTTCATGCGCTGCATGCCGATGCGCTCGGCCAGCGGCACGTA
>CAZKTK010000218.1:0-5956 GCA_964555535.1 uncultured Rhodospirillaceae bacterium | reverse complement strand
ATTGAGCAGCGGAATCCAGAAAAGCACGGCAACCGCTATGCCCGCGGTCCACAACGGGAAACGATGGCGACGGCGGAAATCCGACGCCTCGACCAGGGGCATGCGCCGCAACGCGACGACTTCGAAATATTCGCGCGACAGCAGGTAGCCGTTAACGGCGAAGAAGATCACCAGATTGAGGCCTGGAAGCAAGGCATAGAGCGGCAGACAGACCAGATTCACGACCACGGTCCAGATCACCAGACGGACGGCTGCCCAAATGGACTGTCCGAGGGAGGCGCCGGGCGCCTTGCCGAGCGCCGGATAGTGAAGAGCTTCGACGGCATCGGCCGCCTCTTCCTGGAACAGCGAGGCGACGAGAGTGGCGATGGGCGCGAACAGCACCAGGGTGATCACGACGCCGACAGCGCTGCCGAAAATGCCGATCAGCCAGTTGAGCCAACCCTCGCCGGTGGTCAGCCAGGTGTCGACGGCGAAGCCGACGGCAAACCAAAGCACGGCGAATACCGCTACGGTGCAGGCGAAGGTCTTGATCACGACCCAGCGCAGGCTGCGCTCGGGCAGTTGGGCGATGGCTTTGCCGAGGGCGGAGAACATGCCGATTGGTATAGGCCTTGCCGACCCATCCGGGCAAGTGGGACTCGGATTCCCGCCGCGAGGCGCCTATAGTTCCTCACATGACTGATCGGTCGGTACAAAGAGAGCGGCTGGTGGCCGCGCTGAGCGACACGTTTCGCGCCCACGGTTACGGGAGCACCAGCGTGGCGGCCCTGGCGCGCGCGGCCGGCCTGAGCAAGGCAAGCCTCTATCACCATTTTCCCGGTGGCAAGGAGGCCATGGCGGCGGCTGTGCTGGAGGCGGCGGAAACCTGGTTCGAACATGAGATGTTCGCCGCCTTGGCTGGCGATGCCCCCCTGCCGGAGCGCATGGATACCATGCTGGCTGCGGTCGAGGCGCACCATGGCGGCGGCTGCGAGCCGGGCATTTTCGGCCAATTCAGCGAAGTCGGCGCCGACCATCCCTTTGCCGCCCCGGTGGCGGCGTTCTATGGCCGCTGGATCGCCGCGCTTGCTGACGCACTGACCGCAAGCGGGGTAGAAGGTGAAGAGGCGGTGCGCCGTGCGGCCGATGCGGTGATGGTGATCGAGGGTGCGCTGCTGCTCTGCCGGGCGCTGGCGGACCCCGGGCCCCTGCAGCGGGTGCGCCGGCATCTGCCGACGGCCTTCGCCGAGGGTGGCTAGCGCGGCGCGGGCGGCTATACTGTGCGCCCACCTGTCGTCACTCCCACGAAAAGAGGCCCCCGCATGGCGCAATCCGAAATCGATGTGCTCGGCATCGGCAATGCAATCGTCGACGTTCTCAGTCACGCCGAGGACAGCTTTCTCGACAGCCACGGCCTGACCAAGGGCGCCATGGCCCTGATCACGCCGGACCAGGTCAAGACGCTCTACGACGCCATGGGCCCGGGCGTGGAGATGTCGGGGGGCTCGGCCGCCAACACCATTGCCGGTCTCGCCTCCTTCGGCGGCAAGGGCGCCTTCGTCGGCAAGGTGCGCGACGACCAGCTCGGCGAGGTTTTCGCCCACGATATCCGCTCTCTCGGTGTGCGCTTCGACACCAGCCCGGCGAATGACGGGGCGAGCACCGCGCGCTGCCTGATCCTGGTCACGCCGGATGCCCAGCGCACCCTCAATACCTTCCTCGGCGCCTGCGTCGAGCTCGGCCCGGACGACATCGACCGGGCGCAAGTCGAGGCTTCGGCCGTGACCTATCTCGAGGGCTATCTGTACGATCCGCCGCATGCCAAGGAAGCCTTCCACAAGGCCGAGCAGATCGCCCATGCGGCGGGCCGCAAGGTGGCGCTGACCCTGTCCGATTCCTTCTGCGTCGATCGCTATCGCGACGAGTTCCGCGCGCTTGTCGAGGGCGGGGCCGACATCGTCTTCGCCAACGAGGCCGAGCTGCTCTCGCTGTATGAGGTCGACACCTTCGACGACGGCCTGCAGGCGATCCGCCAGCACTGCGAGGTGGCTGCGTTGACGCGCAGCGAAAAGGGCTCGGTCATCGTCGACCACGAGGAAGTGCATGTCATCGACCCGGCCCCAGTCGAGCACGTGGTCGATACCACCGGCGCCGGCGATCTCTACGCCGCCGGATTCCTCTACGGCTACACCCGCGGCGAGGGCCTCGCCGAATGCGGCCGGCTCGGCTCGCTCGCATCGGCCGAGATCATCAGCCACTTCGGCGCCCGCCCCGACGTGGCGCTGTCCAGCCTGGTGTGACGACGGAGGAACAGGCGAAGCGAAGCTGGCGCGCTGCGGCAGAGGTCTATCTGCACAAGCGCGTCATCGCCATGCTGTTCCTGGGTTTTTCGGCGGGGCTGCCTTTTCTGCTGGTCTTCTCGACGTTATCGGCGTGGCTGCGCCTGGAGGACGTCAGCCGCACGGCGATAGGCTTCTTCAGCTGGGTCGGGCTGACATATTCGATCAAGGTGTTCTGGGCACCGGTGGTCGATCGGTTGCCCTTGCCCGGCCTGACGCGGATCTTGGGACGCCGCCGTGCCTGGATGTTGCTCGGCATGGCAGGCATCGCCGCGGGTCTGCTCGGCATGGCGACCACCGATCCGGCGACCGACCTCTATGCCATGGCTCTTTTTGCGCTGTTGGTGGCGTTTTCATCCGCCACCCAGGACATCGCGGTGGACGCCTACCGCATCGAGGCTGTGCAGAAGCATATTCAGGGCGCCATGGCGGCAACCTACCAGGGCGGCTACCGCATAGCGCTGCTGGTGGCAGGTGGCGGCGCGCTGCTGCTGGTGGACAAGGAAACCTGGCCGGTTCTCAGTTGGCCCATGGTTTATGCCTTCATGGCGTGCCTGACGCTGGTCGGCATGATCACGGTGCTCTTGATCCGCGAACCGGCACCGCCAAGTGATGCCGCAGTGGAGCAAAGCGAAGAGCGAGTGGTGCGCTTTCTTGAACGTCAGGCACATTTGCCGGCTTGGGCGCGGGATGGCGGCGCATGGTTCATTGGTGCTGTCATCTGTCCATTTACCGACTTCTTCCGCCGCAATGGCATGATTGCGCTGGCAATCCTCGCTTTTGTCGGCCTATTCCGCGTCAGTGACGTGCTGATGGGGGCAATGGCGCTTCCCTTCTATATTGACACCGGATTCACCGAAGGTGAGATCGGCAGCATCGTCAAGGTTTTCGGTACCATCGCCACCATGGTCGGTGCCCTCGCTGGCGGTGTCGTGGTAATGCGCTTCGATGTCTTCAAGCCGTTGCTTGCCGCGGCGTTCCTATTGCCTTTGACCAACATTCTTTTTGCCGCGCTGGCAGTGATGGGTCCGGAAAAGTGGATGCTCTACGTCACCATCAGCGCCGACAATTTCAGTGCCGGGCTCGCAGGCAGCGCTTTCATAGCCTATTTATCGGGCCTTACGAGCACCGCCTACACCGCAACGCAATACGCCCTGTTCAGCTCCTTGATGACGCTGCCGGGCAAAATCCTCGCCGGCTTCTCGGGAATGGTCGTGGACTCGGTCGGCTATATGGAATTCTTCCTCTATACCGCCCTGGCTGGCGTCCCGGCGGTGGCGTTGGTGGTCTTTCTCGGGCGCCGGGCGCGGCGAAATGCGCTAGCCTGAGGGAAAACAGGAGGGTGCCATGCGTATCGGCGTGCCGAAGGAGATCAAGGATCAGGAGTCCCGCGTGGGCCTGATCCCGTCGAGTGTACGCGAGCTGGTGCATCATGGGCACGAGGTGCTGGTGCAGAGCAATGCGGGCCACGCCATCGGGCTCGACGATCATATCTATGAGGCAGCGGGCGCCAGTATTGCGGCCAGCGCGGAGGAGGTTTGGGGCGACGCCGAGCTGGTGGTCAAGGTCAAGGAGCCGCAAGCCGGCGAGCGCGCGCTATTGCGCGAGGGCCAAGTGCTGTTCACCTATCTACATCTCGCCACCGATCCCGAGCAGACCGCGGAACTGGTCGAAAGCGGCGTTACCGCCATCGCCTACGAGACCGTGTCCGACGAGGACGGCCGCCTGCCGCTGCTGGCGCCCATGAGCGAGGTCGCGGGGCGCATGTCGATCCAGGCCGGTGCCCATTGCCTCGAGCGTGCGCAAGGGGGCCGCGGCGTGCTGCTGGGTGGCGTTCCCGGGGTGACCGCGGCCGATGTGGTGGTGCTCGGCGGCGGCGTGGTCGGCACCAACGCCGCGCGCATGGCCATGGGCATGGAGGCGCGTGTCACAGTCATCGACAAGTCCCTGCCGCGCCTCGCCCAGCTCGACCTGCAATTCGGGCCCATGCTCAACACCATTTTCGCCACTGTCGAGGCGGTGGAGAGCCACGTGCTCAATGCCGATCTCGTGGTCGGTGCCGTATTGGTGCCGGGGGCCGAGGCGCCGCAGCTCATCACTGCCGACATGGTGCACGGGATGCGCCGTGGCTCGGTCATCGTCGATGTGTCCATCGACCAGGGCGGGGTGTCGGAAACCAGCCGCCCCACCACCCATACCGAGCCCACCTATGTGGTAGACGAGGTGGTGCATTATTGCGTGACCAACATGCCCGGCGCCGTGGCGCGGACCTCGACCTTTGCGCTCAACAACGCGACGCTGCCCTATGTGCTTTCGCTCGCCGAACAGGGTTGGCAAAAGGCGTTGGGCGCCGATCCCGGCTTTGCCGAAGGGCTCAACGTGCATGCCGGACAGGTGACGCATCCTGCCGTGGCCGAGGATCTGGAATACGATTACGTGGCGCCGGAGACCTTGCTCGGCTAACGCAGTTGTAAGAACAACTGGGGACAGTTTTATAAAACTGTCCCCTCCGGCTTTGCTTGTCCCCCCCCTTCGGCCTCGGCGGGCGCGCTCTTAAGCGTCCTCGGTTTCGAGGGCGTAGCCGGCAGAGCGAACGGTGCGGATCACGTCTCGGTCGTTCTCCCCGTTGAGGGCTTTGCGCAGGCGACGGATATGGACATCGACCGTGCGTGGCTCGACCGAGATATCCGGCCCCCATACGGCATCCAGCAGCCGCTCGCGAGAATACACCCGGCGTGGATTCTCCAGAAAGTGTCTGAGCAGGCGAAACTCGGTAGGTCCCAAATGGATGCCCCGGCCGCCGCGGCGCACGCGGTACGTGTCGAGTTCCATTTCAATGTCGGCATAGGCCAGCCTGTCCTGGGCCAGGGCCGGGCGGGTGCGCCTGAGTACGGCGCGGACGCGGGCAATGACCTCCGACGGCGAGAAGGGCTTGGTGACATAGTCGTCGGCGCCGCTGTCAAGGCCGCGCACACGGTCGTCCTCCTCGGCGCGCGCCGTCAGCATGATGATGGGCATATCCTGACAGTCGCGGTTGCGGCGCAACTGCCGGCAAATCTCGAGGCCGGAAACCGAGGGCAACATCCAGTCAAGGATTACGAGGTCCGGTTTCCTTTCCTTGACCATCGTCAGGGCTTCTTCTCCATCGGTGGCCTCGCGCACCTCGAAGCCTTCGCGCTTGAGGTTATAGCTGAGCACGGTGACGATGGACGGCTCGTCCTCGACAAGAAGAATATTGGGTTGCATCACTTAGCCTCCCATCTACTCTGCAAGGTCTTTCGGTTGTGCCGGGCCGCAGGCTACGAATGTCGCGGTATCGTCGGCCTTTGGCCGGTCGCCGAATCTGTGATCGCCGGTCAGGCGGTAGTTGATCATCTCGGCGATGTTCGTGGCATGATCGCCAATGCGCTCCAGGTTCTTTGCCGCAAACAGCATATGGGTGCATGGCGTTATGTTTCGCGCATCCTCCATCATGTAGGTCAACAGCTCGCGGAACAGCCCATTATACATCTCATCGACGTCCTGGTCGTTCCGCCAGACCTGCTCGGCACCTTTGATATCCTGATCCACATAGGCGTCCAGCACCTGCCCGACCATGGCCCTGACCTTCTCGGCCATGTTGGGGATCATCCAAA
>CAZKTK010000217.1:0-6007 GCA_964555535.1 uncultured Rhodospirillaceae bacterium | reverse complement strand
TATTGGCGAGGAAAGCGGATTTCGCGGCGTTCGCCTCTTCCGCGATACGCCGCGCATGCTGTTCGCGGGTCTTCTCGGCAAGGAGAGCGGCCCGCGCCTGCTCGGCACGTTCTCGCTCGGTGATATCGATATAAATCACCGCCGTACCGCCATCGGGCAGCCGCTTGTCCAAGACCATAAAGGCGCGACCATCGGCGAGGCCTATCTGGTTCTCGCTGTCGCCGCTGCGAAACTGAGCCACACGCCAGGCGAACCAGTCCTCTTCGCGCCCCGCCGCATCGGTGATGCTGCCGGAACCGACGCGATGGCGGATGAGGCCTTCGAATGTCATGCCGTGCGCAGCGATCGGGTCACCGCCAAAGAACAACTCTGCGAAGAGGGCATTCGAATAGGTCAGCCGCTCTTCACTGTCGAAATGCGCGAAACCGATGGGGATGTTTGCGATGATCTCGCGCAGATTCTCTTCTGCGCGCAGGGCCGCCTGACGGGCGTTGACCTCTGCCGATATATCGCTCGCGAGACCGCGGTAACCGGCAAATTCACCGGCCTCATCGAAGACCGGGGCGCCATCCACGCGAATATGGTCGCGCCCGCCACTGCGCGATGGGACCGTGTAGCGAAAATCCCGAAACGGTCGTCTCGCTTCGAGATCCTGCCGGTGCGCCTGCCAGGCGGCGGCGTCTTGTTTCGAATCGAAATTCGCCTCCCAGCGGGTCTTGCCTATGGCCGATTGCGAGGCCACGTGCCTGCCCGCAAGCGATTCTCCGGTCAAGACCGTGAATCGGTGATCCTTGTCCGTTTCCCAGTACCAATCGGACAAGACATCGAGCAGGCCCTGGAACCGCTTCTCGCTGCTATGCCGTTCGGCTTCAGCGTGCTTGCGCTCGGCAAGCTCGGCCGCGAGGTCTTTCGTTTTTTCGGTAACGGCAAGCGCCTGTTCCTCGCGCATCTGCACCTCGCCGGTTATGTCGGCATAGGTGGCGACAATGCAGGCCTCACCCCGGAATTCGACCAGCGCGGCATGAACGGATGCCCAGAATTCGCTGCCGTCAACACGGCGCAATCGAACCTCATGGCGCAACAGTTTGCCCTGCCGATCGAGCAAAGTGACGAAAGCATCGCGCTGCTCGGTGTCAGCCCAATAGCCGCCAGTGGTCTTGCCGATAACGGCATCGACCGAGGCCTCGCCCCGCATTTCGGCATAGGCCTCGTTGGCGTAAAGGATCGTGCCGTCGCGGCGACGGGTAACCGCACGCGGGGTGGGATCGCTCTCGAAGAGCGTCATCGCCTCCTCGTGCTTCATGTCTTGTCCTAAGAATTTCCCACAATCGATATAGGGCTATTATCCCATTTTCAAATGCCTATGGCGCAAACTGAGGAACCACGTATGGGCCTTCCGGAACAAAAGCGATATGCGGGTCCCCGGTGTCAGCCACACTTTCAGCAACGGCGTCTTCCACCGAGTCGATCATCTCGACCCCGGTCAGCATGCGGTCCTCTCCCGTCAGACCGCTGGCGTAGAGACGCACCCGCCCTGCCCGCATGGGCTTGAGCTGTTTCTCGGTCTGCCACTCATCGACCGCCGCGTGACTCTTGGCCAGGAGCGACTCGAGAAAGCCGTCGGGCCCGAGTTCCAGCAAACGCCTTTGCGCATCGACGAATTCGGCCGAGCCCATGCCCTCCGCGCATTTCGAGGCAATGATCAGTGTTCCGCCAGGCTCCAGCACACCGAGCGGACCAACCATGCCCTTGACCGTCTGGTAGTAGGTGCTGTCCAGGGGGTAGCCGGCGCAGCTGGTCACGACTGTGCGGTAACGGCGCGGCACGCCGAGCTCCGCGAACGGGCGGGTAAAAGAGACCGCCTGCATGTGGCTTTCGACGATGTCGCCGAAATTGACGAACGATACCCGGCGCGCATCGTCGATCACGGCATTGACCGCAAGGGCACCGCCAACCATCTCGACGATCTCCAGCTGGTCCTGATGCAAGGGATTGCCGTCGAGGATGCCGTTGTCGGCTTTCGGATCCTCCATGTAGCGCGCGCTGTGAAAGGTGGTGATCGTCTCGGCATGGGCAATGCCGGGCGCGATCACTTTGCGGCCACCCGAATAGCCTGCCATGAAGTGGGGCTCGACGAGACCGGTGGCAATACGCAGATCGGCCTCTACGAAGCGCCTGTCGAGCCGCACCAGATTGCCGCGGCTGGTGGTGCCCACATGAACATGCGCCTCGTCGTCACGGGCGAAATGATTGACAACACCGACCGTATCCAGCACCCAGTCGTCACCGACCACGCGGCGCAACTCCTCGCCCTCGTTGGGACGGTGCAGGCCGGTCGCTACCAGCACGGTGATTGCGTCCGCCGCCATCCCGGCATCGAGCAATGTCCGGATGAGTTGCGGCAGGATGACACCGTTGGGAACCGGCCGCGTGACATCGCAAATCAAGATGCAGGCGCTTCCCGCACCTTGCGCCAACTCATGCAAGGGGGCCGCGCCGACCGGTTCGGCAAGAGCCGCACTCACCGCACCGGACGCATCCTCGAGTACCGGCATGCTGGGCTTTTCCAACACGTCGGCCTGCCAGGCGGAATCCACTTCCACGCCCAGCGTGCCCTCGCCATACAGCAGATCAACGCGCATCGATGGCCCTCAATATGCGAAGCGCGGCACAGGCCGCGCCATAGCCGTTGTCGATGTTGACCGTGACCACGCCGGGACTGCAGCTCGTAAGGGAGGCACGCAGGGCGGTCTCGCCCTCGCTCGCCACGCCATAGCCGGTGGAGGTGGGCACCGCCACCACGACGCCCGGAACCAAACCGCCCAATACGCTGACCAGCGCCGCATCCATGCCGGCGACGGCGATGAGCACGGTCATCTCGCGCAGGCTGTCCACCTTGTCGAGCAGGCGCCACAACCCCGCCACGCCGACATCGAATACCAGCTCGCAGGATTCGCCGGAGAACGCCAAGGTGCGCGCTGCCTCATATCCCGGTCCGGCATCAGAGCTTCCCGCGGTTACCACGGCGACGCGGCTGGCCCCGTTCGTCGGGGTGGGCTCGCCAAATACCGCTGTACCAGACAGGGCGTGATAATCGAGAGCATCCCGGTGGCTCCCGGGCAAAGCCGCGAGGCTCGCCTCATCAAGCCGTGTCAGCAACAGCGAGCGCCCATCCTCACCGGCCTCATCGAGGATGTGGGCGATCTGCGCGGCGCTCTTGCCAGCACAGAACACCGCCTCCGCCAGGCCGATACGGGAATGGCGGTCCTTGTCGAAATTGACCTCGTGGCCGACGCTCATGCTTGCTTGTCGTGCAAGAACGCACTCCCCATACGGTATGTTTCGAAACGAATTGGCAAGTCCGGCGCCACTGGCCCCATGATGCCGGCGACAGTGTCTCCGAGCGAAACTGCATCATCAAGACGCGCCAAGCTGTCCCGGTCTAGCTCCACCACGACCGCATCGTTGCGGATGCGGCAACGCACCGTTTGCGGGCGCAGCTGCCGCTTGACGAAGCGCTCCGTGGCATCCACCGCCGCCAGCATGTCGGCCTCGACACGAATGCCCGTCTCGACGCGACTCGACAGGCAAGGCGATGCCGGCAGGTCCGATACATCGTCGAGACCAAGCTCTGCCGCCAAGGCGCGCACCGCGCGCTTGTCCATGCCCGCCTCGACAAAGGGGTGGCGCACATCGCGCTCCGCCGCCGCGTCCAGACCCGGTCGATAGTCACCCAGGTCGTCGAGATTGGCGCCGGACACAATCACGCATTCTGCATGTCGAGCGATGCTGTCATAAAGATTAGTTTTGCACCAATAACAGCGATTGACCGGATTGGCGCGGTAGCGCTCGTCGTCGAACTCGCCGGCATCGAAAACGTGCAGCGACCAGCCGTCACGCTCGGCCCGCGCGCGCACCCGCTCCGTTGCCTGCGGCGGCACGGCGGGCGACGTGGCATGAAACATGACGGCAGCCGCGGGCGCGCGCCGATGCGCGAACGCCGCCAGGGTCATGCTATCGACCCCGCCGCTTACGGCCACACCTACCTCGCCGATCTCGGTGAGAACGGCTTCGAGCCTGTCACGCATCGTCATCGTCACGCATCTCCAATGCCCGCCGTTCGACGTCATGCCGTCGGCGAACTCGCTCCGCCCGGTCGCCGGCCTTGGCCAAATCGGCCATCTCCGCCTTGGCTGTCGGCTCTCCGCCGGGTCTTTTGACGATCTTAGCGCGAAAAGTGCCGTCGCCGCCATCCACCGCGACCTCACGACGCGCCAGCACGTATCGGTTCTGTATCGTCCAACGCAGCCCGATTGTTGCGGTTTCCGCGAAACAGGCCTCGGCCACGGCATCGCAGGCCTCGGGCGCGGCCAATACCTGGACCTGGCTTGCCAGCCGCCCGCCCTTGCCGATGACGGCGCTTTGGCTGACATCCAATACGTCTTGGCGTGCGCGCAGCTTTTCGAGCCCGATAGCCAGATCCTCCGCGGTCTGGTCGTCGACTTCGAAAGTGATGACGGCAACCTGGTCCGCCTTCGGCCCGTCGGCCACCTCGGACAACTGCACCCGCAGCATGTTGCTCCGCCCCTCCAGGGTCGCGGTACCGAAACCGTGGCCAACCGCCAGAAACCGCCGCGGTGTCGGGTCGGGCGCCTGGCTCGGCGCCAGATGCCGAAGGATGGCGGCGCCGGTCGGGGTTATGCGCTCCCCATCGATGCCATCGTCAACGAGAGTCATATCGCGCAACAAGAGCAAGGTTGCCGGCGCCGGAACGGGAAACGTGCCGTGGGCGATCCGGATCATGCCGCGGCCCCGCGGCAAGGCGCCGCAGCTGCATGTTTCGATACCGACCGCTTCGATCAGGGCCGCCGCGACGGCAAGATCAACGATGGTATCGAGCCCGCCGAGCTCGTGAAACTTCACATCGTCCGCGGACACCCCGTGAACCTCGGCTTCGGCTTCTGCCAGTAATGCCAGGATGGCAAGCGCACGCGCACGCACCGGTCCCGGAAGGTCTGCATCGGTCAGGCGAGCGCGAACCTCGCTGGCGACAGTCGAATGGGGCGGATCCGGACAGCTGACGCGAAAGCGGCTGCCAACCAACCTGCCATCGTCATGGGGCATTATCCGGGCTTCGACATCCGGCAAATGCAGGGCTGCAACGGTTTCCCCAACCAGCGCCTCGAGGCCCGGCCGCGCGTCGACCATGGCGGCAGCGAACATGTCGCCAGCGGCACCGCCCACCGCGTCAAGGTGGATATGCATCAGGCGGCGTCGCTAAGGATCGGGCCGAGAGCGGCGCGGACCACGTCGGATCCGGCATCTGGCCGATGCGCGTTCTCACTCAGGTGACGTCGCCAGGCGCGACCGCCGCGACAGCCGCGAAAGAGGCCCATCATATGCCGCGTGATGCTGTTGAGCGGCACACCTCGCGCCCGTTGACGATCGATATAAGGTAGCATGCTTTCGACTATGGCATCGCGGCAGGCCACGGCTCGGCCATCGCCATAGATGCGCCGGTCGACATCCGCCAACAGATAAGGCGTCTCATAGGCCGCTCGCCCCAACATGACGCCATCGACATGGTCGAGATGCACCACGGCTTCGTCGAGGCTGCCGATGCCGCCGTTGATGACGATTTCGAGGTCGGGAAAATCGAGCTTCAGCTTGTAGACCCGGCCATAATCGAGAGCGGGAACCTCGCGATTCTGCTTCGGCGACAAGCCGGCAAGAATGGCGGGGCGCGCGTGAATTATGAAGCTTCGCACGCCGGCAGCCGAAACCGTGCCGACAAAGTCATCGAGGAAGGCGATATCCGTTCGATCGTCAATGCCGATGCGCGTCTTGACGGTGACAGGAAGTGCGCAAGCCTCACCCATCGCCGAGGCGCAGTCGGCGACCAGCTCGGGTTTGGCCATCAGACAGGCGCCTATCTTGCGCTGCTGAACCCGGTCGCTGGGACAGCCGACATTGAGGTTGACCTCGTCATAGCCCCAGGCCTCGGCAA
>CAZKTK010000216.1:0-6019 GCA_964555535.1 uncultured Rhodospirillaceae bacterium | reverse complement strand
CTGCGGGCCTCTCTCAGACGTCTATCAAGATCCTCCAGAGACGGAGGCGGCTTGTCTGCCGTCATCGGCATCCTCTGCTCAGCCGCCAGCGAAGGGGCGGCGAAAAAGCGGGTGCAACATAGGGATTGACCCGGACCCTGTCAAGATACAGTCGCACATCGGTAAGCGACTGAAAACAAACAGGTATTCGAGACAGTTTTTACTCGGCTGCCTGCAGCAGCTCGGCCTCGTGCATGTCCACGGAGACAAGCTGCGGAACACCGCGCTCGCCCATGGTCACGCCGAACAGCCTGCGCATGCGGGCCATGGTCAGGCGATGGTGGGTCACCACCAGGAATCGGGTGGCCGAAGCCTCGGCGATTTCCTCCACCAGATTGCAGAAGCGATCGACATTGGCGTCGTCGAGCGGCGCATCCACCTCGTCGAGCACGCAGATCGGCGTCGGCTTGGTCAGGAACACCGCAAACAGCAGCGCCAGGGCGGACAAAGCCTTCTCGCCGCCCGAAAGCAGGCTGAGGTTCTGCAAACGCTTGCCGGGCGGGCTCGCCATGACCTCGAGCCCCGCTTCCAGCGGATCGTCGTCGCCGACCAGGTCGAGATGGGCCCGGCCGCCACCGAACAGGCGCTCGAAAAGGGTCTGGAAGTGGCCATTGATCTGGTCGAACGCGGCCAGCAGCCTTTGCCGTCCCTCGCGGTTGAGCGAGGCGATGCCGCCGCGCAGCTTGGCGATGGCGGCGATCAGGTCGTCGCGCTCGCCGACCATGGTCTCGATCTGCTCGGTAAGCTCGGCGGCTTCCGCGTCCGCCCGCAGGTTGACCGCGCCCATGGTCTCGCGTTCGCGCTGCAGGCGCTCGACGGCACGTTGCAGCTTGGCAATATCGTCGAGTGCCTCGGCCGACTTGGCTTCGGCGATCTCCAGCAGGGCCGGCGGCTCGACCTGGAAACGCTCCTGGATGTGCTCGGCCTCGGCCTCGCCCAGCGATCGCGCCTGATCGCGCGCGCCTTCGCTGCGCACGCGGGCTTCGCGGGCCTCGGCCATGGCCTCGTTGGCGGCCTTGAGCATGGCGTCAGCCTCGCGCAAGGCGTTCTCGGCCGCGGCCAGACGATCGGCGGATTCGCGACGCGCCGTCGCCGCCACATCGATACGCTCGCCGATGGCATTGCGCCGCTCGGTCAGCCGTGCCGGCTCCTCCTGCAGTCCCTGCAAGCGCTCGGAAGCCGCGCCTCGGCGCTCCTCCAGGGACGCGATCTGCTCACTCGACGCTGCCGCGCGGCGACGCCATGCCTCGCTGTCCGCGGCAATCGCGGTCAGGCGCTCGGCCCGCGCTTCGGCCGTCCGCACCAGCCGCTCGTGGGCCCTGGCGCACTCATCCACCGTGACCCGCTGGGCGGCCAGGCGCTGACGCAGCACTTCGAGGGGCGTGCGCAGACTGTCGAGGGGCTCGGCTTCCGCACGCTCCGTGCGACAGGCTCCGAGGGATTGCGCCACGTCGTCGCGGTCGCTGGTCAGGCGGGCCGCGGCCTCGACCAGGGCGGCATCGCGGGAGCGATCCTCCGCCACCGCATCATTGGCCTTGGCATGAGCCGCACGCGCGGCCTCCAAGGCATTGTCGGCGGCGCGAGCATCGTTGCGGGCGGTACTTTCGCCGGCACGTGCCGCCTCGTAGGCGGCCTGGGTCTCGCCGAGGGCCCCGGTGGCGGCATCGACCGCGGCCATGGCCTGCTCTTCGCGTTCTTCCAATGCCGGCACCTCGGCGAGCAGCCCTTCCAGATGCTGGCGGCGGCGCAGCCGGGCGGCGGCACCGGCGTGGGAATCGGCAGCGCTGGTGAAACCGTCCCAGCGCCAAAGGTCGCCGTCGCGGCTGACAAGGCGCTGGCCCTGCGCAAGCTCGCCTTGCAGGCGCGCACCATCGCCGGCGTCGACCACCCCGACCTGGGCAAAACGGGGTTCCAGGGCAGCAGGCGCTTCGAGAAAATCCGCCAGGGGCTCGACACCGGCGGGCAAGGCGGGGCCGGCAGGCCGGCTGCCGAGATCGCGCCAATGGGCAGCAGCGGCGGGATCGGTCGAGGCCATGAGGTCGTCGCCGAGCGCGGCGCCCAGCGCCAGCTCCAGGCCTTCGAGCACGGCAATGCCGTCGATCAGCGGCTTGCCGGTGCCTTCACGGTCATGATCGAGGGCGGCGGCCAGCGCGTCGGCTTCCGAGGCCGTGCGCTGGCGCGCCATCTCGGCCTCGCGCAGGGCCTCGCGCGCGGCGCGCTCTGTCGCGCCGGCTTCGGTACGCCCGCTTTCTGCCGCGGCAAGGCGCTGCTGGCTTTCCTCCAGGGCCGTATGGGCGGCCTCCATTCGCTGACGTGCGGCGGCAAGCGCCGCCTCCGCCTCGGCCAATGCCGTTGAGTCGGCCAGCCGCGCCGCGATGGCGGCCCGTTGCGCCGCCACGTCCTCGTTCTGGCTGTCGAGCGAGGCGAGACGGGCCTCAAGCTCTTCCTGGCGGCGGGCGAGGTCGGCGTGGCGCACTTCGGCGGCGGCCACCGCCGCGGTGCGCTCGGCAAGCTCACCGTCGATGGTCTCCAGGCTCGCCCTCTCACGCTCCAGGCGGGCGCCGGCCTCTTCCTGGTCGCCGCTGGCGCCTGCCGCGTCCCGTTCGAGCCCTGCGCCTTCCTCGGCGAGTTCGCGCAGGGCGGTCTCCGCTTCTGCGGCCAATGCGCCTTCGCGCGCCAGGTCGCGGCCGAGGGTCTCAAGCTGAGCCTCGCACTCGGCGGTGGCCGCGGCGAGGCGGCGCTCCTCATCCGCAATGGCCTCGCCTTCGATTTCCAAACGGTGCAGCGCCGCTGCCGCCTCGGCCTCGACACGGCGCAGCTCGGGCAGACCTTCCGCGATGCCGGCCTGACGGGTGGTCGCCTCTGCCGCGATGCGCGTCGTCTCCGCCACGCTTTGCTCGACCTCGGCCATGACCTCTTCGGCAGCGGCGAGATCGTCGCGCGCTTCCTGCCAGCGGCGGAAGAACAGCGCCGCCTCCGCCTTGCGCAAACGCCCGCTCAAAGAGCGGTAACGTGCCGCCTGACGGGACTGGCGCTTGAGCGCCTGCATTTGCGATTCGAGCGCCGCGATGACGTCTTCGAGGCGATCGAGGTTGGTCTCCGCGGCCCGCAGCCGCAGCTCCGCCTCGTGGCGGCGCGTGTGCAGGCCGGTGATTCCCGCCGCCTCTTCCAGGAGATGTCGTCGCTGGGTCGGCTTGGCGCTGATCAGCTGGCCGATCTGGCCCTGGCTGACCAGCGCCGTGGAGCGGGCACCACTGGCGGCATCGGCGAACAGGATCTGCACGTCGCGGGCACGCACCTCGCGGCCGTTGATGCGATAGTTGGAGCCGGAGCCACGCTCGATGCGGCGCGAAACCTCAAGCTCCGGATCCTCGTTATAGGCGGCAGGCGCGTCGCGCTCGCCATTGTCGAGCACCAGCGAGACCTCCGCCAGATTGCGTGCCGGGCGGTCGGCGGTGCCGGCAAAGATGACGTCGTCCATCTCGCCGCCGCGAATCTGCTTGGCGGACGTTTCGCCCATGACCCAGCGCAGTGCCTCGACCAGATTGGACTTGCCGCAGCCATTGGGCCCGACAATGCCGGTCAGCCCGGGCGCGATGACCAGGTCGGTGGGTTCAACGAAGGATTTGAAGCCGACGAGCTTCAGGCGCGTGAAATGCAAGGCTTGTCCGCCGCGTAACTACAGATGGTAAGTATAGAAACCCCGTGCGAGCCGGACAACAGCGCCGGCCTCAGCCGCCTGCCGCCTCGATCATCCGGGCCAGATCTTCCTCGGTCGGGACCCCGGCCACGAGCTTGCCGTTGATGACCAGGCTCGGGGTCGATTCGACCTTGTGCTCGGAGACGCCGGTCTGGCGCGATTGCAGCACCGCCATCTGCACCGACTGATTCGCCATGCACATGTCGAACTCGTTGCCGCCCATGCCGGCCTGCTTGGCAAGGGTCTTCAGCCGCGCGCCCGCATCCTCGAAGAAGGCCCAGTTCTCCTGCTGCTGGAACAGCAGATCGAGAAAGGCGAAATAGCGGTCCGGCCCCATGCAATGCGCGGCCATGGCGCCCCAGAGGGCGGGCGCGTTGAGGGGAAAATCGCGGAATTCGAGGCGTACCTTGCCGCTGTCGATATAGGTCTCCTTGAGCCAGGGCAGGCGATCGATGTGGAAGTTGGCGCAATGCGGGCAGCTCATGGAGGCGTATTCGACGATGGTCACCGGCGCATCCGGACTGCCGAGAGACTTGAAGCTGGTGTCGATGTCGTCGGCGCGCGCCGACGAGCCGGCAAACGCGAACAGGGCGAGGACGGCAAAAACAACGGCGTGGCGCATGACAAGTCTCCCTTGGTTCTCTCTTGCCGGAATAGATGGGGCCAAATGCCGGGCAGCGCAAGCGAATCAGTCGCGCGCCGCCACCTCGGCCCCAAGCCGCAACAAGGCGGCTCGCAGCGCCTCGTCCTCGATATCGGCCAGGGCGTCGCTGAGTGCAGGCGGCACGGGCGGGGTTTCGCGGGGCTTCGCCGGGGCTTCGGCTTGTGGCAGGGGCGCCTGGCGAAAGCGCAGACGGGTGACCGCGCGGAAGCCGAAATAGGTCGCGATTCGCTCGAGCATCTGGGGTTCCAGGTGCTGGAGCGCCAAGGCGACGCTGCCGGAGGCGCGAATCGTCAGCACCCCGTCGGCGGATAGCTTCTCGGGCACGCAGCGCTCGGCCAGGGCATCGCCGACGATCGCCTGCCAGTCCGTGAGCACGGCGGCGCGGTGAAAGCCGCGCTTGGCAAACGCAGCCTTGGTCAGCCCCGGCACCAGCCGTGCCGCGGTGCGCATGCCGACCCTCTTCTTCTTCGCAGCACTCATGCTCTACCCTGCGCGATCATGACGGACCGCCGCCGATGCTAGCGCGAAACGCACCGACGAGCACCGCCTTGCTGGCCTGGTACGACCGCGAACGCCGCGATCTGCCCTGGCGCGCAGCACCGGGCGAGCGCGCGGATCCCTATCGGGTCTGGCTCAGCGAGATCATGCTGCAGCAAACCACGGTGGCAGCGGTCATCCCCTACTACGCCCGCTTCCTCGAGCGCTGGCCCGATATCGAGGCCCTTGCGGCGGCACCGCTCGATGCCGTGCTCGAAGTCTGGGCGGGGCTGGGTTACTACGCCCGGGCGCGCAATCTGCACGCCTGCGCCCAGGTCGTGGCGGGCAAGCACGGCGGCAGCTTCCCGGATAGCGAATCGGGCTTGCGGGCCTTGCCGGGCATCGGGGCCTATACCGCAGCCGCCATCGCCGCCATCGCCTTCGGACGCTCTGCCGTGGTCGTGGACGGCAATGTGGAGCGGGTGATGGCGCGGCTGTTCGCCGTGGAGGCGCCGCTGCCGGGGGCAAAGCCCGCCCTGCGGGAGCACGCCGCGACACTCAGCCCGGCGCAACGGCCCGGCGATCATGCCCAGGCGGTGATGGACCTCGGCGCCACGGTTTGCGTGCGCGGTCGGCCGCGCTGCGAGCTTTGCCCCTGGGCCGATGCCTGCCTTGGCCACGCCGCGGGCATTGCCGCGACCCTGCCGAAGCGGCGTGCGCGCAAGGCCAAGCCGCTACGCCGGGGCATCGCCTTCTGGATCACCCGCGGGGATGGTGCCGTGCTGCTGGCGCGCAGACCGCCGAAAGGCCTGCTCGGCGGCATGATCGAAGTGCCGTCCACAGACTGGGGCGAAGCCGCGCCCGACCCCGGCAGCGCCAAAGCGCAGGCGCCGCTTGCGGCGGAGCGCTGGCGGCTGCTGCCCGGCCTGGTGCGCCACACCTTCACCCATTTCGAGCTGGAGCTGGCGGTGATGGCCGGGACGGCTACGGGAAACGACGAGGGCTTGTGGCGCGATCCCTGGCAGCTGGATGACGAGGCACTGCCAAGCGTGATGCGGAAAGTGGTGGCCCACGCCTTGGCGGGTCTCAGCCGGCCGCCATCTGCGCCCTGACCTGCTGGCGCAACAGGTCGACCGGCA
>CAZKTK010000215.1:0-6047 GCA_964555535.1 uncultured Rhodospirillaceae bacterium | reverse complement strand
TTTCATACCCAGGACTGGATGGTAGGAGCTTGACTTAATCCTGCCCCCGCAACCAAACATTTCGTACGCCCCGGGCGACGGAAATCACCGCCGGCCGTGGTCTGTCAAGACTTCCTGGAATGCCGCCTCAGCGGCGGCGGACGGAGCGTGCCTTGGCCGGCAGCAGGTGGCCGATAATCTGTTCGATCTGGTTGGGGTCTTCGACAAAAACGACACCGATGTCGCTGTCCTTCTCCCAGGCAACTTCGGTCTCGAATTCGCCGAAGCGATAGATCATCAGCTGCAAATTGTTCTCGGTATCGATGGTCTCGTCGATGCGAATGCGGGCACCGCCGGCGGAAATATCGAGCACGCGGCACTCGATCGGCTTGTTCTCGAGGTAGACGGCACCGGAAAGCAACACCAGGCGGCGCGGGAACTTGCGGATCTCGTTGGTCCGCTCCGGATGATTGATGATGTCTTCGACGACGTTCTCGACATGCACCGCAGGCTCTTCAAAAGCGACGCCGTATTTGTCGCCGGTCTGGCGCATGACACGGCAGCTGAATTCGCCGAAGCGCTCCACTGACAGGGTGAACATTGACGGCGGCTCAACGCCATCCAACACCCGGATTTGCGCGCCGCTTGCCGAGATATTGAGGATGTCGCATTCGAACTCCTCGGTCTCGGTGCGTACCTTACCAGCGCAAAAGACCGAACTGCGCTTGTAGCGCTGGCGATTGCGTTGACCGCCTACGCGGGCGACCCGTACGGCGGTCTTGTCATCGTCCTCGTTTGAATCCTGTTGCAGCTCGCCGCGCCGGAAACGGTCGGCCAGAACTTCGGTCCAGCTGACCGCCGCCTCTTCATCGCCGTGGAAGTCGTGAACGTGGCCGGCCGTAAGCTCCTGTCCGGTGTCGTCGAGGGTGACCTCGACGGCCGCACCGAAATTCGCCGTGCGGCAGTACAGCAGATAGGTGTTGCGGCGGTTCTCGATACGCCCGAGATAGACGCGCTCACCATGGTCGAATTCGAGAATTGCTTGCGGAATCAAGCCCGTAAAGCCTTCATCCGACAGGTGAACCAGGATTTTCGCATTGCGGCCGATACGCTCGGCAATGTCGCCCTGTTCGCCGGCATGTGCGGCGGCGGCCCAGCCAAGCACGAGCAACCGGTAGGTGACGATATCCTTGGACGGATCGCCCTTCCACGCACGGCTCATGTCGGCGTTCCCGGAATCGGCTATCGGACTGCGATCTTCCATGCCTCACGTCATCTCTAGACAGTGCGGATTACGCGCACCTGCAGAGCTTAACAAATCACTAGGCCATAATTATGACATATATCAAGTGAATTCGGAACCAACTGTATTTACGTGTTGTTTTCGCGACGTTTGCGCTGCCGCTTTCGCGCTGCGGATTTGGTTGAACTCTTCCCCGCGCGTTGCTCCAAGGATTCCGCAAGCTCCGCCATCTCGGAGCGTTCGAAGCGCAGATCCGAACGTCGCTGACGGTCGAGATTGCGGTCGCCGATCGAGGCATCCAGATTTGCGAGTACGGCTTGCACGGCCTTGGCGACCTCGGCGAGCTGTCCGCGCCGGTCGATTTGCAGCACGACTTGTTGATCCATCATCAACTCGCCGAACGCGCGCGGGTCCCGGTGGCGCAGGGATTCGAGCTTGGCATCGAGTTCTTCCCAGGCTTCGCGCCAGGCCGACCAGGCCACGCCTCCCTTGGCCGTCGCCTCGAGCTGCACCATGATGCGAACGAATTGCCAAACATCGAAGGCGATGTCTTTTTTGTCCGCCACTATACGGCACCCGCTTGGCGCATCGCGCTGATGGCGGCGTCGTCGTAGCCAAGCTCGCCGAGAATCTCGTCCGTGTGCTCGCCAAGCGTCGGTGCGCGGTGGCGGATGCCGCCGGGTGTCGCCGAGAGCTTCATGGGCACGGGCGCGACGGGCGCCGGCTCGCCGACGCCCGGATAGGCCAGCGGGATCATCAGCTTCAAGGCATTGATGTGGGGATGGTCGAGCGCATCCTGGGGCGACAGCACGGGCGCGCCCGGGATGTTGGCCGCCTGCAGCGCCGCCAGGCATTCCTCGCTGGTGCGCTCGCCGGTCCATTCCGCCATGCGCTCGCACACGATGTCGCGGTTGTCGCCGCGCGCCGCATCACCGTCGAAGCGCGGATCGTCGAGCCAATGGTCCTCGCCCATCAGGCCGGCCCAGCGCCGAAACAGCGGATCGCCCACGACCTGTGTCAGGATCCAGCCGTCAGCGGTCTGGAAGGCGTCGGTGGGCGCCGAGGTCTGGCCGCGATTGTGGGTCGCGACCCGGTCGAGCTTGGCGACCGCCTGCTCTATCAGGGCGGCGTTATTGAACGACAGGGCAGTGCCGAGCAGCGAGGTCTCGACCATCTGACCGCCGCCGCCGTTGGCGCGATTGAAGAGTGCCGCGAGCGTGCCGAAGGCGGAATAGAGTGCGGTGCCGAAATCGACATAGGGCAGGAAGGCGCGCATCGGTGCCTCGGGCGTTCCGGAGAGGTACATGGCACCGTTCATGGCCTGGCCGATGCCGTCGAAGCCGACATTGGCGCTCAACGGTCCGCCGCGCCCGAAGGCCGAGGTGGTGGCGAGGATGATGTCATCCTTGATGGCCTTCAGGCTGTCATAGTCGATGCCCATGGTGGCCAGTGCCTGGGGCGGCAGATTGGCCACCACCACATCGGCGCTGGCGACCAGCTTGCGCACGATCTCCGCACCCTCCGGGGTCTTCGGATTGAGGGTCAGGCCGCGCTTGTTGCGTGCCATTTGCAGGAACAGGGCGCCCGGGCCGTCGTCCTGCACAGGCGTCAGGTAGCGGTCCTCGCTGCCGCTCACCTTCTCGATGCGAATGACATCGGCGCCGAGCTCGGCAAGCAAGGTGGCGCAGTAGGGTCCGGCGATATAGCGCCCGAAGTCGAGCACCCGGATTCCCGATAGCACAGCAGACATCAATCACTCTCCTGGTCGGGCAGGCCTTCGACCGAACGCTCGGGCCGCTCCGTTTGCGATAGGGGTTTGGGAATGGCAACCGTCTTGTCTTGTTCCGATTCCGGCTCGGGAAACAGCAAGGTGCGGTGGGGGAAGGGTATCTCGATGCCGCGCTCGTCGAAGACGCGCTTCATGCGGCGATGATATTCGCGGCGCACGGCCCATTGCTTGATCGGCCGGGTTTTCATGCGTACGCGGATATTGACCGAGGAATCGCCGAAGGAATCGAGTCCCATGATTTCGATCGGCGCCATGATCATCGGACCGAACTCCTCGTCCTCGCGCATCTCGTCGCCGACCTCCTTGAGCACGGCGATCACGTCGTCCACATCTTCCTTATAGGCGACGCCGGCCTCGATGAGCGCATAGGCGAAGTCCTTGGTCATGTTGAGTACGGTCTGCACTTCGCCGAACGGCACGATGTGGACATTGCCCGAGAGGTCACGCAGGCGCACCGTGCGCACGGTCATGCCTTCGACGACACCGGAATGGCCGCCGACGCTGACCACGTCGCCGACGGTAATCGAGTCCTCCAGCAGGATGAAGACACCGGTGATGACATCCTTGACCAGGCTTTGGGCGCCGAAACCGATGGCGAGGCCGGCGATGCCGGCACCGGCCAGGAGCGGCGCGATGTCGAGGCCGAGCTCGGAGAGCACCGTCAGCGTGACGATGATGCCGAGCACCACGCGCACGACGTTGCGCGCCAGCGGCAGCAGGGTGCGCAGCCGTGCGCTGCGCGTTCCCGGTGCGCCCGGCTGGGTGTCCGACAACAGTCGCTCTACCGTGGCACTGACCAGCTCCCAGACCGTTGCCGCTGCCACCAGGATGAAGATGATCGTCACCACGCGAGCAATCAGGGCGCGGCCAAGCTCGCTGGCCAGCCAGGCCAGGGTGCCGCCGAACCAGATTTCCACCAGCAACAGCGTGGCGGCGATGTAGATGATGCCGACGACGATGCGCCGCAAGCCCCCCATATAGCGGTTGGCGCGCTGTTCGAGGCGCGGATAGAGCCGGCGCAGCTCGTCGGAGAGCTTCAGCCCCCGCTCGAAGGCAAGGCGCTGCGCGCGCAGCACGAGAAAGGTGCCCGCCACCAGGATCGCGGTGGCGCCCGTCGCCCGCGCCAGGAAGGTGAAGCCGGTGCCCGATTGCAGCACCCAGGCGCCATAGGCGACGGCAATATACAGCAGTGCCGGCACATGCCAGATATCGGCCAGGTGCGCCATCACGCCTTCGCGCGGGCGCAAGGCATCGGCAATGCTGCGGCGATTCTGCAGAACGAGAATGACCAGCAGCGCCGCCACGGCAAGGCCCACCAGCTTGAGCAGTACCGCGTGCGCACCGGCGGGCAGGCCGAGCAGCAGCGCCGACTCCGCGATTACCGTTCCCAGCACGCCGACCAGTGCCAGCCGCCTGACCCAAATTTGAATGTAATAGGCGCTGGCGTTGCCCAGGCCCATGATCCCGGCGCGTCCGGTTCCGGCGCCGAAGACGAGGCCCGTGAGGATGGTGATCGCCTGTACGAAGATCACCGCATAGACCAGGCCCAGGCCAACCACTCGGGTGATCGGTGCGGGGTCGGTGAGCGGCAGAAAGACCAGCGCCATGGCGGCAAAGACAACAATCGGCAGGTAGCCGTATATGACCCTGCCGACGAACAGAACGCTCGCCTCGATGACGCCTGCGCCGGCGCGCTTGGCCAGTTTTTCGCGGTGGGGCTTGAGCATGCGGTGAAGCATGGTGCGCGAAAGCCAGGCCAGGGTGATAACGAAGGCGAGCTTCAGCGCCATGCGCAGCCAGCGCAGGCGTGTCTCGGAATCGCTTGCTCCGGCAATCAGGCGGTCGGCGGCGGCAGGCAGGCTCGAGAGCACGCCGGCGGTCTGGGAAAGCTGCAGGCCGACCCGTTCGACGCGCTCCGACAGGGCGTCCAGGATACGCCCGCCGAGACCCGGTTGCGCCTCGGTCTGCCGGTCCGCCGCGATGAGCGTTTCCAGGGTTTCGATCAGCGCCTGACGCTCGCCCTCGTCTTCGAGGGTATTGATCAGGGTTTCGACATCGGTGCTCTCAACCGCGGTCTCTTGCGCGAGCACCGACGGTGCTGCGAACAGCAACAATGTCAGGATCAGCCAGCGTAGCATGTCGACTCCGTCCCCAATTTCCAGTGCAGCCTAGCCAGACGGTGCTGTCCTGTCACATACTCCGGGCCAAGTCGCAACCGTATTTCCGCCGAGGGCCCCGAGTATGAAGGTTACCAATATCGAAACCCTGCATTGCGATGCCGGGTGGCGCAATTTCTCGTTCGTCAAGCTGAGCACCGACGAAGGCCTGGTCGGCTGGAGCGAATATCAGGAGGGTTTTGGCTCGCCGGGCGTCAGCGCTGCGATCGCCGGCCTTGCCCCTCTGGTGATCGGAGACGATCCGAGTGCGACCGAGGCGGTCTACGCCAAGCTCTATGCTGCGACGCGGCCCGCCGCCGGCGGCGTGGCAGCGCAGGGCATCGCGGCGATCGAGAACGCGCTGCTCGACGTCAAGGCCAAGGCGCTCGGCGTGCCTGTCTACCAGTTGCTGGGCGGGCCGGTGCGCGATGATATTCGCGTCTACTGGTCCCATTGCGGCACCTATCGCGTGGCGCATGCGAAGGAGCACGCCTGCGAGCCGCTGCAGTCTCTCGACGACTGCAAGGCCATGGGCGCGGAGGTGCGCGAGAAGGGCTTCACAGCGCTCAAGACCAACATCTTCGACTTCAGCCTCAAGCCGGCGCTGTGGGCACCGGGCTTCAACCTGCCGCCGGGCAATCTCGAGCTGAACGCCGAACGCCGCCTCATCAAGGCGCTGATCGACGAGTTGGAAGCCTTCCGCGACGGCGCCGGGCCGGACATGGACATCCTTCTCGACCTCAATTTCAACTTCAAGGCCGAGGGCCTGCGCAAGGTCACAAGCGCGCTCGACAGCCAAGGCCTGTTCTGGATCGAGATCGACCTCTACGACCCGGAGGCCCTGGCCGATGTCAGGCGCTACTGCAACACGCCGATCTCC
>CAZKTK010000214.1:0-6048 GCA_964555535.1 uncultured Rhodospirillaceae bacterium | reverse complement strand
GGCTGGTGCCCGGCACCAGGGCCAGAACCTGGGCCAAACCTATCGCCAGCGCGCCACGCCAGCCGATATCGCCGATGCTGTCCGTGGTCGGGCCGAAGCGGTCGGCGAGGTAGAGCAGAACCGCGCCGAGGGTCATCGTCCAGGCAATGATCTCGACGCCGCGCAGGGACCAGGCCGAAAGCGCCGCTCCTGCGACCACCGCCGGCAGGGTCGCCAGCACGAGCAGCAGCAGCAGGCGCCGTTGCGGATGCTCCCGCCCGCGCGGCAGCGCCAGGGCGGCGGCAGTCAGCGCCGCCACATCGCGGCGGAAATAGACCAGCACCGCGCCGAGACTGCCGACATGGGCCGCAACATCGACGGCACGGCCCTGGTCCGGCCAGCCGGTCAGCACCGGTATCAGCACCAGATGCCCGGACGAGCTGATGGGCAGAAACTCGGTGATGCCCTGCACCAGGGCGACAACGATGAGATGAACGAGGCTCAAGGCAGCACTCCGAACGGGTCTATGGTTGTGCCAGATTCACAGGCCCTCGCACAACAGCGCCAGGGAAGAGTACGATACGGGCCAACGGAAGGGGGCACTGTGTCTGACGAGAGAATTCTCTATCACCTGCCGCTGTCGGCGGGCAGCCGCGCGGTGCGCCTGGCACTCGCGGAAAAGGGCTGGGATTGCGCTCTCGTGGCCGAGCCCGTTTGGGAACGGCGCGAATCCTTCCTGCTGCTCAACCCGGCCGGCGAGGTGCCCGTGCTGGCCGATGGCGAGACCGCGATCTGCGGTGCCGGGCCGATACTCGAATATCTCGACGATGTGCAGCCCGATTCGCCGCTGATCGCCGGCGGGCCGGCGGCGCGCGCGGAATGCCGGCGGCTCTGTGACTGGTTCGCCCGCGCCTTCCATGGCGAGGTGGTGCATCCCTTGCTCGACGAAAAAGTGCTCAAGCGCTTTTTCCGCCGCGGCCACCCCGATTCCGAGACCATTCGCCTGGCCAAGACAGCGCTCGCGTCACATTTGGACTATATCGCCTGGCTGGTGGAGCGCCGCCGCTGGCTGGCCGGCGACCTGCTCAGCCGCGCCGATCTCGTGGCCGCCGCAGAGCTTTCGGTGGCCGACTATCTCGGCGATGTGGTCTGGTCGGCCAACGAGACGGTGCGCGACTGGTACGCCAAGATAAAGTCGCGCCCCGCTTTTCGTGCCCTGCTCGAGGACTACGTGCCCGGCGTCACCCCGCCGCGCCATTATGGCGACCTCGATTTCTGAGCGACTCCGCGCTCGCGCGGCAGCCTTGGGGTTCGATGCCGTAGGCTTTGCCGAGGCCGACTCCCTGGCGGGCGACAACCTGGCCGCCTTTGTCGCCGCGGGCCTGCACGGTGACATGGGCTGGCTCGCCGATACCCTGGAACGCCGCCGCCATCCCAGGGCGCTTTGGCCCGAGGCGAAGAGCGCGGTCATGGTCGGGCTGTCCTATGCGCCGGCGGAGGATCCCCTGGCGCTGCTGGCGCAGGCAGACCGCGGCGGCATCTCGGTCTATGCCCGCAACCGCGACTATCACGACCTGCTCAAGGGCAAGCTCAAACAGCTTGCTGGCTGGATGGTGGCGAAGCTCGGTGGCGAGGTGAAGGTGTTCTGCGATACCGCACCGCTGATGGAAAAGCCTCTGGCGGCAATGGCGGGCATCGGTTGGCAGGGCAAGCACACGAATCTGGTCTCACGCGAGCACGGCTCCTGGCTATTCCTCGGTGCCGTGCTGACGACACTGGACCTACCGGCGGACCCACCCGCCGCCGATCGCTGCGGCAGCTGTCGTCGCTGCCTCGATATCTGTCCGACCGGAGCCTTGCCGGCGCCCTATCGCATCGATGCGCGGCGCTGCATTTCCTACCTCACCATCGAGCACAAGGGCCATATTCCGCGGGACCTGCGCCCGCTCATGGGTAACCGCATCTATGGCTGCGACGATTGTCTTGCAGTTTGCCCCTGGAACAGGTTCGCACACCCCACGGCGGAAGCGAAGCTGATCGGGCGTGAGGCCCTGACGGGGCCGAGGCTGGCGGAGCTGGCAGCACTCGACGACGCCGGCTTCCGCGCACTGTTCGCGGGCTCGCCGGTGAAGCGCACCGGCCGGGACCGTTTTCTGCGCAACGTGCTGATCGCCATCGGCAATAGCGGCGACGCAGACCTGGCGGCAAGCGCCGAGGCCTGTCTCGACGATGCCTCACCATTGGTCCGCGCGATGGCAGTCTGGGCCCTCGCCCAACTCATGCCGAAGCAAGCATTTGTGGGATTGCACGATCTGCGGGCTGCTGACGAAAACGATCCGGACGTAAGCGCAGAATGGTCAGCGGGGTAGCTCGGCCAGGAAACGCCGGGCCAGATCCGCGGCCGCGCTTTCAGGCGCCAGCAGCAGCACCTGCGAGAAGTCGGCCCGGGCGGCGCTCTCATCATCCCCATGCAGTCGCAGGATGGCGCGCTCGACAAGCGCGTCCACATTGGCCGGATTCGCCGCGAGCGCGCGCGCGGCATCGTCGGCCGCGAGCTCCCAAACCTCGAGACGCCGATAGGCGGCGGCGCGAAAAGCCAAGGCATCATCGCGAGCAGGCGCCCGGTCGAGCACGGCATCGAGGTCGGCAACCGCCGACCAGTAGTCGCCGGTGCCGGCATGGGCGCGGGCACGGTCGATCAGCAACTCGATATCGCCGCGGTGCACCACGAGAGCCGAATCGAAAGCGGCGAGCGCAAAGTCCGGCCGGCCCGCGATCAGCCAGCCATTGCCGGCCTGGCCATGAAGGTCGCCGCGAACGGGCGCCGGTAGTGCGGTGTCGGCGGCCAGCCTGGCGAGTTGCGCCGCCCCTTCCGCCGCTTCGCCGACGCCGATCATGGCCAGCGCCAGGCAATGGCGCGCCGGCGTGGCCGTTGGTGCCTGCGCCAGCCAGGCGCGAGCGCTGGTCAGGGCGGCCGGGGCGTCGCGCTCGGCAAGCGCTATGCAATCGTGATAGCGCCCGCCGTCTTGGCCAAGCGCAGGCGCCGTCAGCGCCAGCAGCGTTGCGAAGGCCAGATAGCGATGCGCTTGCGGGAAGAGGAACATGGCGCCTACATTCGCGGCTGCGCCGCCCTGTTGCAAGACCCCAAGGATTCCTCATGAGTCAGCCGCGTTTGT
Source organism: uncultured Rhodospirillaceae bacterium (assembly GCA_964555535.1). Classification (GTDB taxonomy): domain Bacteria; phylum Pseudomonadota; class Alphaproteobacteria; order UBA7887; family UBA7887; genus UBA7887. The sequence continues at coordinate 2,893 of CAZKTK010000214.1, read as the reverse complement.
TCTGTTTCGGGCTCGGCTTCAGCGCCTCTGCCGTGGCGCGCCGCGTGCTCGGCGAAGGCTGGCAGGTTGCCGGCACCAGCCGCGACGAGGCGGGCCTTGCGCGAATCGCTGCGCTCGGTGCCGAGGCCCATCTGTTCGACAACGCGCATCCGCTCGAGCCCGCGGTGTTTGCCGGGATCACCCATCTGCTGACGTCGATCGCACCCGGGCCCGACGGGGACGTGGTGCTGGCCGCGCATGGCGATGCGCTCGCCGCCCTCACCAGCCTGCAATGGGTCGGCTATATTTCGTCGACCGCAGTATACGGCGACCGCAAGGGCGGGCTTGCTACAGAAAGTGATGCGGTGGCGCCGGTCAGCGGGCGCGGACGACGGCGGGCGGCGGCGGAGTCCGCGTGGCTCCGTTTCGGCGAGGGTGCGAGCGTGCCGGTGCAGATTTTCCGTGCCGCCGGCATCTACGGCCCGGGACGCAGCGCTTTCGATCAAATCGAGAGCGGCCGGGCGCGGCGCATTGACAAGCCGGACCAGAAGTTCTCGCGCATTCACACCGACGACCTCGCGGCGGCAGTGCGGGCCTCGATCGCGGCGCCCCGGGCCGGCGCCATCTACAACCTCTGCGACGACGAACCCGCGCCCAGCGAGACGGTGCTCGCCCATGCCTGCACCCTGCTCGGCCGGGAGCCGCCGCCGCTGACGCCTTTCAGCAAGGCGGAAGCGGGCATGTCGGCCTTGGCCAAGGAGTTCTGGTCGGACAATCGGCGCATCGACAATCGGCGCATGCATCGCGAGCTCGCCATCGCCCTGTCTCATCCCACCTACCGCGAAGGCCTTGCCGCCATCCTCAGCGCCAAATAATTGGTGACAGTTACCTATTCTTAAAGATTCTAACGTGATATCAATGGGTTAGAGATTCTTCGATTTTCCTTTTTTGTTGCAATCATATATCTCGCTGAAATTATTGAAATATATGGGAATCAATAGGTAACTGTCACCGGTTGTTCAGGATTCGCGGCGGGGCGCCGAGATGGTGACGAACGTGACGCTGCCGCGCCCGGCGTCGTCGAGGGCCGCGGCGTGGTCGGGCTTAACGTGGCAGTCGGCGACGAAATCCGTGATCGAGGAGATCTGGTGGTTGGGCGAGGCGGCCCTGGCATAGCCCTCGATGCGGACTTCCCAGCCGCCGTCTTCGCTGCGCCGCATGGCATCGATCCCGGTGTGTATGCCGAAGAAGTAATAGATCCGCGCCGCGCGCCGTTCGACATCGCTGAGGCTAGCCATCAATTCGGCGATCCAGGGCGGCGGATGCTCTCGCGCCATGCGTTCGCGAGCGATGCGCCGGCAGGCTTCCATCGCCGCACCGCGTTGGCGCGCCTCGTCGGCCGAGCGTGTCTCGGCGATCTCTTCCGCTGTCAGCACGCCGGGGCCGAGCAGGCGCCCGTCGCTCAGGCGGTCCGGCCGCGAGGCGTCGCCCCGCGCGGCGATGGTACCGGCGAAGCGCATGCGCGCCCGACGCCGCGCCAGCTCCAGCGAAACGGGCTCGGCCATTTCCAGGATAACGTCGTAACGGACGCGGCTGCGACCCGGGGTCATCTTCAGCGAGATCGAATCGCGCCGCACCGCCGTAACCTCACCTTGCCAGATCACGTCCTTGCCGGCGCAATGGGCGGCGAAGGCATCGTCATCGTCTCCGCCCTCGCTGCGAGCCATGCCGCTGCAGCGGTCGCGAAAGCTGCGCCAGGACATGGCCGAGCCGTCGAGGACGAGATAGTTGCCTGCATAAAGACGGCGATAGAGCGAATCCCCGCCCGCGTGCCCGTGTTCGGCCAATGGCGCGGCGAGGGCGCGTGCGCGCTCGTAGTCACCGTTGGCGAAGGTCCGCTCGGCGGCAGCGAATCGGCTCTCGATGCCTGCTTCCACCTCTTGCGGCAGGCCGGCATAGCTCTGGTCCAGCTGCGCCGCGGCTTCGGCATGGCTATGGGCGGCTGCGAAGTCCGTGTCCCGGCCGAGGCCTTGCGCCGCCATCAGGGCGAGAAGTTCGTGGCCACGCGCCTGCCCGGCTTCGACCAGAGCCAGCGCCAGCGTGTGAGCCTCGTCATACCTGGCATCGCGATAGGCGGCGAGCGCCCGCTCTTCATCGCTTTCACCGCAACCGCTGAGCAAAGCCGCAACGCAGAGGGCGGCCAGAGATGGGAATCTTAGCGCCGGCCTCACGGGGCGACGCCGGCCGGGCAGGGCCGCGACGCCAACGTCGTATTGCACAGCCGCGACCTGGACAGGAACTCGGCCCAAGTGTCGAAAGTCGCCTGGGGCACGGGGTCGGCGTCGGCTGCAAAGGGCGGTCCGCGCCAGACGCGTTCGAGCACGAAAAAGCTAGCCTCACCGCGCATCACCTTGATCATCGATACAGAGCCCAGATCCTCGCCAACGGAGCGCGGGCAGGAGACCACGCGCACCGCCACATCGTAGCCGTCCTCCTCGTAGCTCGACTGGGGACTGGCATGGCCGCCGGAGCAGGCCTGGCCATAGAAGCGCACCAGATTTTCCGTGAAATCGGCCGCCGAGAGGTCGGGGCGGTCGCGGGACAGATTGAAGAATATGCGTGCGGTCAGCGAAAGGCGCCAGTCGTCGATGGTGCTGCCGTCGGGCAAATAGAGGATGCGATAGACGCCATCCGCCTTTTCCTGCTGTGCGGGAGACCAGCCGTCGGGAGGACGGAAGAGCAGCACATCGCCGCCGGGGTCGCCCTGTCCGTCCTCCTGGGCCAGGGCCGGAGCGGCGAGCAGGATGAAGGCTGCAGCGGCAAGCCAGCGCCTCATATGTGCTCGCCCGGCTCGGGCAACAGCACTTCGCGCTTGCCCACGTGATTGGCCGCACCCACCATGCCTTCCGCCTCC
>CAZKTK010000213.1:0-6054 GCA_964555535.1 uncultured Rhodospirillaceae bacterium | reverse complement strand
TGCCGAAGCCCATGGCCTTGCCGCTGCCGCCCTGCATCTGGCGCATGAAGAAGATCCAGACCGCGATGATGAGGATCATCGGCAGCCAATTCAGCAGGATGCCATAAAGGGGCGAGGCGCCGTCCTTGTCGGGCTTGGCGCTGATGCGAACGCCCTGGTTGTGCAGGCGCTCGACCAGGGTCGGGTCGTCCGGCGCGTAGGTCGTGAAGCGCTGGCCGGTGCCTTCGAAATGACCGCTGATGCGTTCGCCCTCGATGGTTACGTCGCGCACCTGACCTTCCTCGACCCGGTCGAGAAAATCCGAGAACGCGAGCTGGCTCGAAGCGGTGCTCGTGCCCTTGTCCTGAAAAAGATTGAACAGGGTCAGGAGCAGAAGCGCGATGATGATCCAAAGCGCGATATTGCGGCCGAAGGTGTTCAAGGCTTCGTTATCCTCATTGTCGCGAAGGGCGCCGCCAGCAATGCCTGAGCCGGGCAAAAGCGCAGCGCCAGCGGCGGCGTCGCCGACTGCCACTTGTGTAGGTGGGGCAAAGCGACCGGCTCGTCAAGGTTCCAGAGTACCGGAAGCGCCGCTCGGACCGGCTGCGGCAGGCCTTCGAGGGCCCCATCGGCGCCCTGTCGCAGTCGCCCCCAGGTGACATCGTCGAGGGGCCGCAAGGTGGCACCATCCGCCGCGGTCGCCTGAACGCGGAAGCGCCTGTCCCAGCTCTTGCCGACAGAGCTCGTGGGCGCAATGGCGCCGGCCTCACGGCATACCAGCAGGCGATCGCCGCCCTGGGGCAGCAGTCGGCAGCCGCCGAGGGTGCTGGCGCCGGGCGCTGCCAGCAACGCCACCAGACGGGCCAGGCTTCGTCCACGAGGCGCATAGCTGCCGCCGCCGATGCAGAGCAGAATGCGGCCGAGGGCCTTGCTTGCATCGCCCGGATCGGCGGCGCGCAAGGCGGCAATATCGATATCGGCGCTGCCGGCCGGTGACAGCCGTACCGCCTGCGACAAGAGCCCGGCGATGCGCCTGTCATCGACGGCCCGGTTTTCTCCAGCGGCCAATGCCTCGGCCCACAGCGCATCGCCTTTGCCGGCAACTGTGTCGCGGGCGCGCACGCGAGCAAAGGTGGGGTCGCGGTTCGATGGGTCCTCGAGCCAGGGGAGTCCGGCCTCCGCGAGGGTAGCGCGCAACCGCGCTCCGGGCACGCCGAGCAGCGGCCGCAGCAGGCGCACGCCGTCGCGCTCCGCGACCGAGGGCATGCCGGCAAGCCCGGCCGGACCGCTGGCAGCCTCGCGGCGCAGCCAGACGGTCTCGGCCTGATCGCCCGCATGATGGCCGAGCAGCAGATGCAGCAGACCGTGGTGCCGGCAGGCCTCGAACAGCAGGCCATAGCGGGCCGCGCGGGCAGCGGCCTGAATGCCGGTGCCGGGTTTCTCCCCTTGCCAGACAAGCAAGCGCGCTTCGATACCGAGCGCGCTCAGACGCGCACAGGTGGTCTCGGCTTCGGCACGGGAGTCCGGGCGCAGGCCGTGATCGACCACCAGGCCCAGCAACTGTCCGCCGCGCGCCGCCGCCCAGCGGCTCGCAAGCAGGGCCAGGCACAGGCTGTCGGCGCCGCCGGAAACGGCAGCCGCCAGAGCCGGGGCTGTCTCGAAGGGCCCGAGGGCCTCGATCAGGGGTGCAAATTCGGCGTCGCTAAGCGGCGCGGTCAGCTGCAGTTTGCCTCTGCGCGAACCGCCGGCAGGCGGTCGACGATATGGGCCGGCGCATTGCTGAGCTCGCGGGTCAGGCGCTCATAGGTGGCGCAGGCCTCGCGGGTCTTGCCCATGGCAGCGAAGGCCATGCCGAGCTTGAGCAGGCTGTCGGCCGCCTTGTTGCCATCGGGGAATGCCTTGTAGCCGCGCGCAAACGCGACGGCGGCGCTCTGATGGTCGCCCTGCTTCATATAGATCTCGCCGATCCAGAAATGGGCGTTGCCGGCGAGCGGGTCGTCGGGATGGGCATCTATGATGGCCTGAAAGCCGGCCTGTGCGGCAGTGAAGTCTGTCTGCCGCAGTAACTGTATGGATTGATTGTAGGAGTCGGCCACGGGCTGGTCCGCCGATGGGGTGACCGCGGCGACGTCGGTGCCTTCGGCCGGGATGGTGCCGAGCACGCCGTCACCGCTTTCGACGACCGTGGTTTCCGGCGGCGTGGCATCGGCGACGGGCACCGGGTCAGGTGTGGGAGCCGGCGCCGGCGCTTCGGCCAGGCGCTGCTCGATGGCGGCGAGGCGGGCATCCGTATCAGCCGCGAGAACCTCGACCCGGTCGCCGATCTGGCGCAGGGCGAAGCGCGCCTCCTCGATCTGGCCTGTAAGCTGGCGCAGCTGTTCCTCAAGCTCGCCGAAGCGCACCTCCTGGCGTGCTGCGGTCTCCCCATCGCCCTCGCCCGCGCTAAACGCGCTCTCGGGCACGCCTGCGGTGGCGAGCTGACGCGTGACCAGCCCGAGGTCGCGCTCCAGGCGCTCCAGGCGATCGATCAGAGCGCCCAGGCTCATGTCCTGGGCGGCTGCCGGCAATGCGCCGATAAGCAGGATGGCGGCAATCCATGCCGCCAGATTCGATCGGATAGCTTTCATGTCGTCTCACTCGGCCAGACTGTGACCGCTCCGATACTGCCATCGGATCGTGGCCAAAGTAAGGCGCTGCGGCGGGCGCAGGAAACGCGCCCGCCGGTCTCCGCCAACTCAGTTAATGCTGGAAATGCCGACCCGGTTCTGGGCCCAGGCGGCCTCCGTGTGGCCGAGCACGATGGGCCGCTCCTTGCCATAGGAGATGGTGCGGATACGCGAGGCATCGATGCCGAGCGAGACCAGGAAATTCTTCGCCGCGGTCGCCCGCCTTTCGCCAAGCGCCAGGTTGTACTCGCGCGTGCCGCGCTCGTCGCAATGCCCGGAAATGGTGATGGTGAAGTTGCCGTTGACCTTGAGGAACTGGGCCTGTCGGCGCAGCGTCGCCTGTCCGTCCGGGCGCACGGTATAGCGGTCATAGTCGAAGAACACGCGGTCGCCGACATTCTGAACCAGCTGCTCCTGCGGCGTCAGCGGATCCTCAGTGGGTATGACTTCCGGCCCGGTACCGGGATCCCGTTCAACCTGTGGAGCCTCCGTACCCCGATCGCCGCCGCCGCCGGCATCCGCGGCGTCTTCGGGATCGGTCTCGCAAGCAGCGAGAAGAAGAATGGCGCCCGCCAGGGCAATGAGTTTGGTCCGCATTTAAGCAATCTCCCAAATTGGCTAGTCACACGATCGCCGCAGCACAGTGCCAGCGATGAGAAAACAAGCGGCTAAGCGTTCCTTGTCGAGACAATGTTTGAGCGGCGGCGACATCTGCCCGCCCCCACGCCGACGAAACCACATTTGCTGATTGTATTGACAGCACACGCGCTTATCAAGATGAACTCGCATTTGTGATTAGCGCACGTCCGGCCCACCGCCCGGCGCGTCGCGCGGAATGAGCGGCGACCAGGCCGGATCGGAGGCGTCGGTCGGCGTCACGATCTCGCGTTCGTTGCGCCCGGTGATGTCGATACTGATGAGGCGCACGCGCTCCTCGCGGCCTCCGCCGCCGGGCTGGTCGCGAAAGAACATCAGCACCCGGCCGTTCGGTGCCCAGGTCGGGCCCTCCACCAGGAAGCCCGTGGAAAGCAGGCGCTCGTCGTTGCCGTCGGGGCGCATGACGCCGATGTAGAAGGTGCTGCCGCGGGACTTGGTGAAGGCGATCCAGTCGCCGCGCGGCGACCACACCGGCGTCGCATAGCGGCCCTGGCCGAAGCTGATGCGCTCGACGCCACTGCCGTCGGCGTTCATGACGTAGATCTGCTGCGTGCCGGAACGGTCGGATTCGAAGGCCACGCGCTGGCCGTCCGGCGAATAGGACGGGGCGGTGTCGATGGCCGGATGACGGGTGAGCTGAAGCTGCACGCCGGTGCGCAGGTCGAGCTCGTGGATCTCCGTATTGCCGTCGAGGGTGACCGACATGACCACCTTGTTGCCGTCGGGCGAGAAGCGCGGCGCGATGGTCATATTGCCGCGAAACTTGCCGAGAATCTCCTGCTGGCCGGTGTCGATATTGCGGATATAGACCCGCGGCTGGCCGTCGAGATAGGACAGATAGGTGATCTCCTGCAGGGTCGGCGAGAAGCGCGGTGTCAGCACCAGATGGCGGCCGTCAGTGAGAAAACGGTGGTTGGCGCCATCCTGGTCCATGATGGCGAGGCGCTTGATGCGCGATTCTGCCGGCCCCGTCTCGGCCACATAGACGATGCGCGTGTCGAAATAGCCGTCCTCGCCGGTGATGCGCTGATAGACCGCATCGGCGACCAGATGGGCCACCCGGCGCCACTTGTCGCGCGGCGCCCGCAGCCGAAAGCCTGTCATGTATTGCTCGGAGAACACGTCCCAAAGCCGGAACTCCGCATCGACGAAGCCGTCGCCGCCAATGCTCAGCTTGCCCGTCACCAGGGCCTGGGCATTGATCTGGCGCCAATCGCCGAAGCGGGGCACGACGCCGATCTGGTCGGGCTTTTGCAGGAAGCTGCGCGGATCGAGTGGCCGGAACAGGCCCGAGCTGTCGAGATCGCCGGAGACCACCGCGGCGATGTCAGCGCCGAGCTGTCGCTCGGGCCCGCTTTCGCCGGCAAGCCCGGTTACCGCGATCGGCACCGGTTCGACCTGGCCGCGCGTGATATCGATTTCGATTTGGGCCGTGGCCGGCAGCGCCGTCAGCGCCATCGCCAGCCCGGCGACAAGGGCCATGCCTCGCATTGCCATCAACCGTACATCTCCCTGGGATCGAAGGTGAGTTTGATGTCCCGCCAGCGCTCGTATTTGTCGGGCGAGAGATATTGAATCTGCCCCGTCTTACGCACCGCGCGCACGGCGCTTTCGGCCATGGTGCGGTAGAACGGGTCGGTCTGCATGCGCGCCCGGTCGCTCTCGTCGACCTCCACGCGCTCGACGGTACCGTCGCGTCTCAGCTGAAGCCGTAACGTGACGCGCATCTCGTGCGCATCGCGGGCCCCGGCGGGGACGCTCCAGTTGCGCTGGATCTGCGAACGAATGGCGTCGATCTCGGTCTGGCTCAGCGGAATGTCGGAGCGGTAGGGTGCATCCGCTTCCGCCAGCAGCTGGTCGATGGGGTCGACGGCGGCAGGCTGAGCATCCGCTACGGGCTCAGGCTCGGGCTGGCGCGGCGCCGGTTCCATCTCTTCGAGGCTTTGCAAGGCGGCGTCGAAGTCGAGCCGCGGCGGCGGCGTGGGCTTGTCCCGCGGGCGCTGGATCTCCTGCGGCAGTGCCGCCACCGCGACCGGCGCCGGCTCGGGTTCCGGTTCGGGCTCGGGCTCGACGACCTCAGGTTCCGGCTCGGGCTCCGGCAACGGTGGCGGTGCGGGCTCCGGTTCCGCGATTTCAGGCTCCGGCACCGGTTCAGGCTCCGGCGGCGGCGGCGGCGGAACGTCCTCCACCTGCGGCGGCGGCGGCGCCTCGCTCGGCTCGGGCTCGGGTTCCGGTTCTTCGACGGCGGGCATTACGTCGGGCAGATTACGGGCTTCGGCGATGGGCACGAAAGTGGCGGTGGTCACGGTCTCCTGCGGCGGTGGCGCCTCGAACAGGTGCGGCACGCCCACATAGACGAGCGTGATCACCACCAGGTGCAGCAGGATCGATTTGCCCAGCGCCCGCAGCATCGCTCAACCGTCACCCACTTGCGGTGTCGGCAGTGCCGTGACCAGCCCGACCTCGCCAAAGCCGGCGGCGTTGATCGTGCCCATGACCTCCATCACCCGGCCATAGGCCACGCCCTTGTCGCCGCGCACGAAGATGCGCAGATCCGGGCGTTCGGCGGCGACCGCCTGCAGCTTCGGGATCAACTCGGAGAGATCCACCTCCAGCTCCTGCAGGAAGACCAGGCCCTCGGCATCGATACTCACGGTCAGGGGCTCGTCGTCGCCCGGCAGGCCGGTGGCGCTGCTTTCCGGCAGATCGACCTCGACGCCGACGGTCAGCAGCGGCGCGGTAACCATGAACA
>CAZKTK010000212.1:0-6098 GCA_964555535.1 uncultured Rhodospirillaceae bacterium | reverse complement strand
ACGCCTATCACGGCCGCTGGGCCGGCAAGGTGGATCCGGTGTTCGAGGCGTTTTCGTACTGATCGGGCGCGCCGGGCGCGACGGAACTGAGACAGCAGCGGCCGAAACGGCGAACCGAGTCCGGAGCGCCCCACTTTCCGCGGTTTATGGGCAAGTTCGGCTTATGGGACTCCTGGCCAAAGCCAGACATTGGAGACTTCTTATATGGCGTGCTTTGATCGCGGGCACTCCCAGTTACATCCGGTGCGTTCCGCGCATTTGTCGCGGGCATAGTTGAGCCGCATCGCGGCACGGCGTATCCTTCGGTGCAATGGCCAGCGGTTTGGGGACAGTGCGGGAGCGCACCATGGCCGAGAACCAAGTAACGAGGAAAGTGGCGGCCATCCTTGCGGCTGACGCGGTTGGCTATACGCGACTCATGGCCGATGACGAGCCGGCGACCATGGCCGCGCTGGAGGCGGCTCGCGCGGTCTTCATCGAACATATCGAGGCCAACCAGGGCCGGGTCGTGGACACTGCGGGCGACAGCGTCCTGGCGGTATTCGAGATCACCGAAGGTGCCGTGCTGGCCTCGGTCGCCATTCAAGGGCGTCTGGCGGAGATGAATGACTCCCTGCCCGAAGAGCGTCGCATGCGGTTTCGTATCGGCCTGCACTTGGGCGACATCCGCGAGAAGGCCGACGACACGGTATTCGGCGACGGCGTCAATATTGCCGCCCGGTTGCAGGGCCTTGCCGAGCCGGGAGCGATCATCGTCTCCGACGCCGTGCAGGTTGTCCTGAGGGGACGCCCCGACATTGGCTTTGCGGATGCCGGCAGCCACGAGGTCAAAAACGTTGCCGAGCCGGTGCACGCCTATCGGGTCGTCAGCGAAGGCGAGGTCGTGCCGCGAAGCGGTGCGCGCGCGAAACCGATTCCGACGTTGGCTATCGCGGCTGCCGTCGCCGGCCTTGTCGTCGTGGTCGCCGGGTTCGCGATCTGGCAGATGGGGCCTGCGCGCGAGCAGGCCGAGAGCACGGCCGCGGATCCGGTCCTCGCCTTACCCACCGGCCCGTCGATCGCCGTCCTGCCCTTCGACAATATGAGCGGCGACCCGGAGCAGGCATATTTTGCGGACGGCATGACCGAGCAGATCATCTCGGAGCTGGCGCCCTTCCGCGATCTTTTCGTCATCGCGCGCAATTCGACCTTTCAATACAAGGGCCAGTCTCCCGACGTCAGAACGGTAGCCGGCGACCTCGGCGGCCGTTACGTGCTGGAAGGCAGCGTTCGAAATACCGCGAATACCGTGCGGGTCACGACCCAGTTGCTGGATGGCAAAAGCGGCGCCCATCTCTGGACGGAAACCTACGATGCCGATCTCACGGCCGAGAATATCTTCGACATCCAGGACAAGATATCCAATCAGGTCGTTGCGACGCTTGCCAGCGACATGGGCGTTCTGGCCCGCACCGATCGCTGGGAGGCGAGAAAGAGCGCGACAGACAATTTGCAAGCTTATGAATGCGTTCTTCTGGCGCAAGGCTATCAACAGGTCCTGACCGTCGAGAACCATCGCAATGTGGTCGATTGCCTCACGCGAACCGTCGAGACCGACCCGGGCTATGTCGATGCCTGGGCCTGGCTGTCCTATGTCCATTATATGGGCTATTCGTTTGGCTTTACCGCAGACCCGGAAAACCTTCAGCTCGGCCTGCAGGCAGCGCTGGAAGCAACCAGACTCGACCCGACCAATCAAATGGCCCGTTTCGCCATGACCAATTCCCATTTCCTTCGCGGCGAAATCGATGCGTTCCGGGAGCAGACCGAGATCGCGATAGCCCTCAATCCCAACAATACGGACGTGACTGCCGTACTCGCGGAGTATTTCACCTACGGGGTCGATTGGGATCGTGGCGTCGCGCTGATGCGCAAGGCGATGACGCTGAACCCGATGCACCCGGGCTGGTACTGGTACCCGATAGCGAAGCAACATCTGGTCAGGGGCGAATTGGACGAAGCCATCACCGCGGCGCGTCTGATCAACACGCCGGACGACTTCTTCTCTTACGCCACGCTGGCCTATATCTACGCCACCGCCGGCCGCCAAGAGGAGGCCGAGGACGCCGTGGCGTCGGCGCTTGCCGTAAATCCGGATGCGACGGTCGAGGCCATTGCGCAGTTCTATACCCTGTGGAACTTCCCACCCGATTATATCCGGCGCTACGCCATTGACGGGCTACGCAAGGCAGGCCTGTCCGAAGGCAACCTCGAGTCGTTCCTGCAGCCTGAGGAGGCGACTGACGCGGAGCGCTAGGCGGCGTCGACCGTCTCGATCGGGGCACAAAACCCCGTGGCCGGCACGCCGCCTTATGGTCCGAGATTGCGCCGCAACCGGCCCTGTCGCGGCGACGACGAGCGCGGCTTCCTCACCTTCCTCGACGGGGTGCTGGCGAACGCCACCCCGGCCGGTGTGTCGCAAACGCCCGAATCAGCAGCGGCGCCGGCGCACCCATACTGCTAGAAATTCATCCAATGGGATGTCCATGCCTTATCAAACAGTCGCCGTATTCCATGGATGTTCCATCAGCAAACTAACCCAACTACCAACGATCATTTATATCCTTGAAAGTCCGCTTGAGGTGATGTCCGCCCTTACCACCGGCGACCATCTCCAGGTCGGCATCACTGAGCTCGCCTGAGACGTTCAACTGCGGCAGTGCGATATGTAATGCCGTGGCGCTGTTCTCGTAAACCTTGATGGTCATACCTTCGGGAACGGAGACACCGGCCTCGCGCGCCGCAGCTGCCGGCTCGGCAAGCAGGCGTGCCTTGAAATCGGCGTCCGCCGCTGCCCGCTTGAGCACCGCCGAAGCAGGGTCGTCACCCGCGAAGCCGAGCTTGCCAAGGTCCGCCGGCAAGGCGAAGTGCAGCTCCGAAGCGGTATCCTCGAAGACATGAACCGTGACATTGTCTGCCAATTCGACGCCGTGGGATTTCAGGAACCCCTTGCTATCCGCCAGGATGGCATTGCGCGCGGCCTCGTCGGTGGTGAAGTCGATATCGGAAAGCACCATTGTGCTCCTCCATAGGTTTTTCCCTCCAGCCATGCGAGCTGGCCCTTGACTTAATGATAGCACGATGCCGATGCGCCGTCCGTTGACACATAGGGATTTCCGCCGCGTTCCGTCGAGACCTCACAGAAGTGTTGACTGCGCGAACGCGGCTTCCTCACCTTACTCGACGGCGTGCTGGCGAACGCCACCCCGGCCGGCGCGGCCCTTCCGGCGCGTTTGCCAATCGCTGCCTATCACTGTTGTGCCGACCTGGCGTCGTTGCATGTCTTGCCCGATGTCCCCGCATCGCGCGGCGACGCGCGCCTAGCCGGGACGGCGCTGAGACCGGTCAAACCGGTTCCATCTCATCCTGAAGGGCTCTAAACGCTGGTAACTATTCGGCCTTTTCCCAGGTGCCTCCACAGCAGCTTGGGTCGGGAGGCGGGCAACTGAATCCACAGGTTGTTGTGGTCGCATCCGGGAACGCGTATCGTCTGTATTGAGCGGCTTGGCGACGTAAGGGGAACCCAAGCAATGCCCGAGGTCAATCGCAAGCTGACAGCGGTGATGAGTGCCGACGTGGTCGGCTATTCGCGCCTGATGCAGGACGACGATGCCGCGACCGTCGCCACACTGCAGGACTATCGCGCCGCCGTGGCGCGCGTGATCGAGCGCCACAAGGGCCGCGTCGTCAACGCCCCGGGCGACAACATCCTGGCCGAGTTCCCCTCTGCGGTCGAGGCTTTGCAAGGCGCCTGCGAAGTCCAGGAAGTGCTGCGCGGGCGCAATCTCGAATTGCCCGAAGAGCGCCGCATGGAATTCCGCATCGGCGTCAATCTCGGCGATGTCATCGAGGAGGACGACGGCACGCTCTACGGCGATGGCGTCAACATCGCCGCGCGCCTGGAGGCATTGGCGGACGCCGGCGGCATCTGCATCTCGAACGCGGTCTATGAGTCCGTCGAGAGCCGCTTCGACTTCGGCTTCGATTTTCTCGGCGCCCAGGACGTGAAGAACATCGAGCGCCCCGTCACAAACCTCTGATCGCCGCCGCTGCGGTTGCGCTGGTGGCGATCGCTGGCGTCGCCGCCTGGCAGTTCAGTGGGGCGCCGGCGCCGGACGAGCTGGCCGAGACCGACGCGGCGCTGGCATTGCCCACGGGCCCCTCGATCGTCGTACTGCCCTTCGCTAATGTCAGCGGCGATGCCGAGCAGGACTTTTTCGTCGACGGCATCACCGAGGAGTTGATCACCGCGCTGACCCGCTTTCGCGAGCTTTTCGTGATCGCCAACAACACCAGCTTCACCTTCAAGGGCGATGACACCAGCGCCGTGGAGATCGGCCGCAAGCTGGGCGTACGTTACGTCCTCGAAGGCAGCGTGCGGCGGGCGGCGGACAGGATCCGAGTCGGCGCCCAACTGCTCGACACCGAGAGCGGCGCCAACCTCTGGGCCCAGAACTATGAGCGCGACCTGACCGCCGCCGACATCTTCACCATTCAGGACGAGATCACCGAGCAGGTCGTGGGCGCGCTTGCCGATCCCTCTGGCGGCGTCATCCACCGGGTTGGCGTCGGCGAGACGGGCGGCAAGGCCACAGCCAGCCTCGATGCCTATGAATGCGTGCTGCGCGCCGGCACCTATTACCGCTTCGCCACCCCCGACGTGCATTTGGAGACGCGCGACTGTCTCGAGCGCGCCGTCGCGCTCGACCCCGACTACGCGCTGGCCTGGGCTTGGCTATCCGCCGCCTACGCCGACGAGCACATTTTCGGATTCAATCCACGCCCGAACTCGCTCGACCGCGCGCTCGAAACCGCACGGCGCGGCGTCGCGCTCGATCCGGAGAACGACTTTGTGCAGTTTTGCCTGGCCAGAGCCCATATGGCGCGCGGCGAGATCGACGCGTTTTATGCCGCCACCGAGCGGGCTATTGCGCTCAACCCCAACAATGCCACCGTGCTCGCCGCTTCCGGGCTGTTCATGACCTATCCCGGCCGCTGGGAGCGCGGCACCGCGCTGATCAGAAAGGCCAGTCGCCTCAACCCCAACCACCAGGGCTGGTACCACTACCCGTTGGCCATCGACCATTACCGCAAGGGCGAATACGAGCAGGCGCTGGAGGAGGCCCAAAAGGTCAACCTGCCCGGCCTGTATTGGACACCTTACGTGCTCTCGGCCATATACGGGCAGCTCGGCCGCGAGGCCGAGGCGCGGGCCGACGCGGAGAAGCTGCTCGAGCTCTATCCCGGCTTCAACACCGAGACCGCGCGCGACGAAGCGCTCAAGATCAACATGCAGGACGATGTCATCGAGGCCTTGCAGGACGGCTTGCGCAAGGCCGGCATCGAGGACCCGCCACCGCCGACCAACTGAGCCGCCTTGCGATTGCACGATATTGCCTGACTACCGTTTCTCAAGTATCGGCGAAATTTGCCGACTGTTTCGATGGCGGTAACAGCGTTTCCGGAAAGCTCCGCTCCGGCAGTTGAGCCGCTGCGCAAATGTCTCCAGGCGGCACCCCGGCTCCAATTGGCCGCGACACGCTCTCGTCCGGGGGAACATGAACGGTGGCGGGCGCCGTGGGTGTCGTTTGCTCCCGATGCGAGGTGACCGCGCCTCCTGCCTATCCCTTGGGCCACACCGGATGGTGCAGGTCGATGACGTAGGGGTGCCGGTGGCGTATCTCGGCATGGCGGTGGGGGTGGCGATGGGGCTCGGGGCCTTCCCAGCCTTCGTGCTCGTGGGCATGGTGCGCGTCGTCATGAACGTGCAGGTGTTCGTGGGCCAGCGCCGGGTGCCTGTGCGCCATATCCACGGGGTCGTCGCCCGGCCACAGGAGGACCGCGAGCGCCAGGGCGATGATCACGCCGGCCCCGAGAAGCGCGAATGTTACGGTCAGGCCCAGGGCGCTTCCCACCCAGCCGGCGAGCAGATAGGCGACCAGCCAGCAGGCGTGGGACAGGGCGAACTGTGCGGCGTAGAGGGACGGCCGGTCGCCGGCCCGGGCCGAGCGCCTGAGCAGGCGGCCCGACGGCGTTTGGACGAGCGACGAGCCGATGCC
>CAZKTK010000211.1:0-6146 GCA_964555535.1 uncultured Rhodospirillaceae bacterium | reverse complement strand
CCTGGGCATTGCGGATATCGACACTGTGGGTATGGACGCTGCCGCCATGCCGTTCGGTCATTTCTGCGGCCGCCTCTTCGAGCACGCCGCCGCGGCGACCGCAGATGAAGATCTCAGCGCCGAGTTCGAGCGCTCTCTCGGCCATGGCGCGGCCAAGACCGCTGCCGCCGCCCGTGACCAGGATTCGTTTTCCGGCGAGCAAATCGTCTTGGAACATCGGTTGCCTCCGTATGCAAGGTCCGGGATGAGCGTAGCGGAGGATGGGCAGCGCGAGCTAGACCCCACAGCCGATATCGGTTAACAGCCTGCCCCAAGAGAAATCGAATGAGAGGAAGCGAGACATGGTGACCAAAGGCTTCAAGGCGCTGCTGGCTGAAGCGAATGCAGAGATTGAATCGATCGGTGCGCACGAAGCCTTGGCGCTGCATGGCGATCCCGATGTGGTGTTCGTCGATGTGCGGGAATCCGGCGAGCGGGCAAAAGGCTCGATTCCGGACTCTGTCGCTGCGCCGCGCGGCTTTCTCGAGTTTATTGCCGACCCGGAGGGTCCGTCTCACCGACCCGAGCTTGTCTCCGGCAAGAAGCTGATCCTGGTTTGCGCCTCGGGCGGACGTTCGGCTTTGTCGGGGATGACCTTGCGCAGCATGGGTATCGACAACATCGTGAACCTTACCGGCGGCATGGCCGCCTGGCAGCAGGTCGGCGGGCCGGTCGAAAGCAACTGAGTCGCACAGGGGTGGGGCGCAAATCCAATCCGGGCGCCGGCAGTATAAAGCCGACGCCCGGTGGGGAAGTGCGAAACCGGCGAGGAGCGGGGATACACCGGTTCCCCGTATCGGCCCGCCTCACAGCGAGCCGAATCTGGAATTCGTCGCTTAGTGACTTCCCGCGTGGGTGGCCGCGACGGTGGCGGTAACCCGTGTCACCTGGGCCTTGTCGCTCACGGTCATCGGACCTTGCACCACGGTGCGCTCGAGATTTTCCTCAGCCGCGCCGCTGGGGGCGATGGCAAACCTGCTTACGGTGGAGGCGATACGCATGTCAGTCTCCCTTTCCATCAGGGCGCCGCTTGGTGCTTGACCCGGCGATGCCGTGTTGTTTCGACCCAAAGGAAGATGTTGCATTAAGCGGGTCGGGGGAGTGACAGCCGTCACATAGTGGTACGCTCACGGCGTTTGGATGCCGATTTCCTCCAGCACGGCTGCAACCGCGGCGACCGCGGCGTCCATATCGGCAGGGGTAAGCGCACCAATGCAGCCGATGCGAAATGTTTCCGCTGCTGTGATTTTGCCCGGGTAGATGACAAATCCGCGCTGGTGCAAAGCGTCATAGAAGGGCGCGAAAGCGAATCCGGGCCATTGCGGCATGTGGAAAGTGACAATGATTGGCGCCTGGTCGGCGTCATCAAGCAAGGTTTCGAAGCCCAGCTTGCGCATGCCGGAAACAAGGCGCCGGCAATTCTCCTTATACCGAGCACCACGGCCGGCAACGCCGCCTTCCTCCGCCAACTGGTCCAGGGCAGCATCCAGGGCTGCGATCACATGAGTCGGAGGCGTGAACCTCCATTGTCCATTTTTTTCAAAACCTTGCCATTGATCATGCAAGTCGAAGCTAAGAGATGCAGCGCATCCTTTCGCCGAGACGAGGTCGCTGGTGCGCGCGATGACAAAACCCACACCCGGCACCCCTTCGAGGCACTTGTTGGCAGATGCCGCAAGCGCGGAAATGCCGAGGCTGGGCATATCGACTGGAATGGCCCCGAACGCGCTCATCGTATCGACGAGCAGGGCGGCACCGTGGTCGCGGGTGGCGGCAGCGATCTCCGCCAAGGGATTGAGTACCCCCGACGTGGTTTCGCAATGAACGGCCACCACTTGGCTGTACGGGCCGTGGGCCGCAAGGGCGGCGCGCAAGCCAGCAATGTCGGTCGGGGCGTTCTCCGGGCTGTCGGCGACATGCACTTCGCGGCCCAGCCGCTTGCCGATGGTGGCAATGCGTTGGCCGTAAGCGCCATTCGCCGCCACCAGCATCTTTCCGCCGGCGGGAACGAAGCTGGCGATCATGGCTTCGACGGCAAATGTGCCGCTGCCCTGCAGGGGCACGCAGGAATAGTCGGTGCCGGCCGACGCCAGGGTGGTCAAGCGATCGCGGATGCGCGCGGTCAAGGCAATGAAATCGCCGTCGCGCGAGCCCCAGTCGCGGCCCATGGCATCGCGCGTTCGCTGGCTCGTGGTCAATGGACCCGGCGTCAACAGCAAGCCGGGGCCGTCATGTTTCACACCTTGGCTCATGGCGTCATGTCCGCGTAAATCATTGTTTCCTGTCTCGTCCCAGCATGGTCAAATCGGCGCCGCGAGTGGAGGCGGCCAGAGGAAGACCCCGTGCGCATCATATCGGCAAGCGACCTTGAAGAGGCGCTAGATTATCCAAGTCTCGTAGAGCGCCTGCGTGGCCTGCTGCGCGCCGAGGCGGGATCGCCCTTGCGGCAGCATTTCGACTTGCCGGATGTGGGCGAGGGGCCGGCGACCCTGTTGGTGATGCCGGGTTGGTTCGACAGGCGCTTTATCGGCGTCAAGGTGGTCAGCGTGGTGCCGGCAAACGAGACGCGCGGCTTGGCCACGGTAATGGGCACATACCTGATGTTGGATGGGCGCAGCGGTCGTCCTATCGCGGTGCTGGATGGTCCGGTGCTCACACGCCGCCGCACGGCGGCGACGTCGGCGCTGGCAGCGAAATACCTGGCGCGTCCCGACAGCGAGCGACTGCTCATGGTCGGCACGGGGGCCATGGCGCCATACCTCATCGAAGCTTTTGCTTCGGTGCGGCCAATCGCCTCGGTCTTGGTTTGGGGGCGGAGCAAAGGCAAGGCCAAGCGCCTGGCACGGAGCATGACCCGCCGAGACCTTCGTGTCGAGGCGACCGATGACCTCGAAGGTGCCGTGCGCGGGGCCGACATCATTACCTGCGCGACCCTGGCGGAAGAGCCGCTGGTCGAAGGGCGTTGGTTGCCGGGTGGCGTACATCTCGACCTTGTCGGCGGCTTCACGCCTGCCATGCGCGAGACCGACGACGAGGCCATGCGCCGCGGCCGCTTGTTCGTCGATGACCGTGACAGCGCCATTTCAGAGGCGGGCGATGTGGTGCAGCCTATCGCCGCCGGTGTGATCACCGCCGACGACGTTGCCGGCGATCTTGGCGACCTTGTGCGTGGCCTGCGCGACGGGCGCCGCTATTACGACCAGGTGACCATATTCAAATCGGTCGGCACGGCGGTGGCGGATCTTGCAGCAGGCTACCAGGCGCTGGAGCGGACCTAAGGCCGATCAACCCGGTTCCATACGGCCGGAAAGGACTTTACAGTGCGAAGCGTCGCTATTTCGACAAGAGATCCCGCCGCGGTTCTCCAATGGCAAAGCGAGACCTGACCATGGAAGAGCAATCGCCCAATCAACTGGCCACAGTGGAACTGTTGTCCGGCGTCGCGCCCGAGGCTTTGCAGCGACTTGGCCAAGGCTGCATGTGGCGTCGCTACAAGCGCGGCGAGGAGATCGTAGCGCGCGATAGCGACAGCCGGGATTTGTTCCTGGTCGTAACGGGGTCGGTCGAGGTGGCCAATTTCTCCACCACTGGCCGGGAAATTGCCTATGCGACGATTCCGGCTGGAGAGTATTTCGGCGAATTGTCAGCGATCGACAACCTGCCGCGATCGGCCACGGTTTCCGCCGCAGAGGGATCCCTTCTTGCGGTGGTACCGCGCACGTTGTTTCTGGATTTGATGCGCGACGAGCCGGACGCGGCGCTCAAGGTGATGAGCCGCCTGGCCCGCATCATCCGCATTTGCGACGACCGCATTATGGACCTGAGCACCCTGGGCGCTGTGCAGCGGGTCTACATAGAATTGCTGCGTATTTGCGGGCCCGACCCCGCGGTGCCGAACCTGTGGTCGGTCTATCCCATGCCGACGCAGTCGGACATCGCCGCCCGCGCCAGCACCACCCGCGAAACCGTGGCAAGAGTGATAAGCCAGCTGACACAGGATGAGATCATCCAGCGCAAGGGACGGACCTTGTACATCAACGATCGCGAGCGTCTGCAGGAGATGGCGGCGTCGCTTGAAGGCAACGCGGCGGCCGCGCGCTGACCGGCTGATCAGCGGCTGTTGGCTCTGCCCGGGCGAAGGGCACTGACTTTCTTTACGGCATCGGCCAACGACGTTTCCTGAGCCTCGTCTTCGTTATAGAAGTCGAGCAGGCGGGTCAGCATCACATTGGGATTGACCGGATAGGGGGACCGCACAAGGCGTGTCGCCCGGGCCAGACCGCGGCTCAGGGTCTCGCTGTCACTGGGCTTGCCCAGCTCGTGCCACACGGCTCGGCTGTGAGCGCCCGCGACAAGCGCCTGCAGCACGACGACCCGATGACGCATTTCCAGCTTGCCCCACGCCTCGCCGTCGACCTCCAAATGGGGCAACCGGCCGAGCAGTGTCGCGCGGACAAGGGCGGTAACGAGATAGGAACTCGCCGTGGCGGGCTCGTTCGCCAGGCGGCTGAGCTGAAGGTCCAACAGGGAAAGGTCTTTCGACGCCTTCATTCCCATGTCAGCGCCTTCGTCTTCCGTGTCGTGGTTCCAGCCGACGGAGAAACCGAGCAGGAAGGCCTTGCGGTCCGAAGCGATCATGGGCCAGCCAGTCGATCACGCGCAGCCGCATCGGTGTCATGGTGCGAGCATCCATGGCCGCCATGGCAGTGCCGGGAATCGTGGAAGCCGATACGATCGCTGCCGCACCCAGCATCAGTGCCCGCCGGCCGGGATCGATCGTGCTGTCCTTGACGCTGCGATTCTGCCTCAAGCTCATGGCTCGGCTGCCCCCATGCTCACACTGAGAATATAGTGCGTTGGTGGAATGTGCCCACAGCTTGGCCCGCTTGCAGGGGCCTTGAGCCGACGCAGGCAACTCCCATATTGTAATGGCAGTGCATACGGGCGGTAAACGATGACGACAATGCAATATCTGAGGAGATTCCCGGCCGTAGTGCTTTTGGCCGTTGTTGTCTTTTGGAGCACCGCCCCCGACTCCGACGCGCGACCGAAACAACTGAGCGCGGAAGAAGTGACGGCATTATTGCGGGGCAATACCGTCTACGGCTTCAATCTCGATGACGAAAGCAGCTATGTCATGTTTCACGCGGTCGACGGCCGGGTGAGGGCAGAGCTGAGTGGCATTGATCGCACCGTTTCCCGATCCGACGGGCGTTGGTGGGTCAACGACCTCGGTCAGCTTTGTGTCGATTGGGATAATTTCCGCTGGGTCAGCTCGTGCGCCGCGGTCAATGAGGATGACGGCGCCATCACCTTCACCGACGAAAGTGGGCGCATCATCTCGTTCGGCGAGATAGAAATCGGAAATCCCGAAGGAATTTGATGGGCTCTAGGCGGCGTTCCGCCATTTGATGGAGCAGCCCATGCTCGGAACTTGCTCCTCCGGCCCGCGGCCGGTTTCCGCGACCGCCTTCATGGCTTCGTAAAGCTCGCGCCTTGCATCCGGCACCAATTCGGTACGCGAAGCGTCGAGGCGGCCGCGATATTGCAGCCCGAGGTCCGCATCGAAGCCAAAGAAGTCCGGCGTGCATACCGCGTTGTAAGCTCTCGCGATCTCTTGGCTCTCGTCATAGAGGTAGGGGAAGGGGAAGCCTTTTTCCGCCGCCACCTTGGCCATGTTTTCGAAGCTGTCGGCCGGGTATTCGTCAGGGTCGTTGGCACTGATGCCCACCGTGTTGACCCCCAGGGCAGCGAGGTCGCGGGCATCACGGATCAAGCGGTCGAGTATGGATTTCACGTAGGGGCAGTGGTTGCACATGAAGACCACAAGGGTGCCCTTCTCGCCGCGCAGCGATTGCAGGCTGTGCCACGCGCCGTCAGTGCCTTGCAGGCGAAAATCCGGTGCTTTCCACCCGAAATCGCAAAGCGGGGGTATTTCGGCCATGAGTTCCAGCTCCGTCTGCTGCGCTAGTCGAACAGGGCGTCGATATCGGCTTGGCTGATGCCCTGCCCGACATCCTGCGGACCCTGCAACAAGGCCGCTTCGCCCTCCAGCTTGTCTTCCTCTTTCTCAACCGCGATTTCGGCAAAGGCATCGACGCCCCAAA
>CAZKTK010000210.1:0-6197 GCA_964555535.1 uncultured Rhodospirillaceae bacterium | reverse complement strand
GCTTACTTCGTTTCTTCCTTATCCAGCTCTTGCTCGATTTCGGCCATCAGTTCGTCAGGGTCGAACACCCCTCCGTAGCCGCTTTCGATACCTTCTCGGATCGCTTCTTTGAGCGCGGCGTATTTTAACCGTTCATAGTCTAAGAAATCCTCATGAGAAAGCATGACCACGTGCGGTCTTCCGTGCTTCTCTACGAGTACAGGCTGCCGCAGCGCTTGATCCATCGCCCGCCCTGTAGACTGCTTGAGCTCGTTCGCGGATATCGTTTTCATGTGCCTATCCTCCAAAACGAGAAAAAGTCTCGATTGTCATAGAATAGCGGAAACGAGAATTTTAGACGATTCGAGCACAATTGACTATTTCTCTGCCGAAGGTCGTCTACGGCTGATACTCGACCGTGTCGTGGTGCAGGAAGCCGCGGCAGGTGGCGTCCGGTGCATCGCTTGGCAATCGTTCGTAGAAGCGCAGCTCAAGGACCACTTCCTCCAGCAGCTGGTCGGCCAGCTCGCTGGAGGTGTCGTCGTCGGTCCAGGGCTCTTCTATGCCGAAGGTGCGCTCGACAAAGCTGCGGGCACGGTTGAGCTGGCTGCCGCCCGCTCTCGTCTCCGAGACCAGAAGCTCCTCGCGCATTTTGGCCATGACCGTGCCGCAGGTCTCGGCCGAGCGGTAGCTCCCTTGCGCCAGTGCGACGCCAACCAGCACCAGCTTGCCGCTTTCGCGGTGGGCCAGCGGGTAACCGTAGCGGTAGTCGATGGCGGGGTACTTCAAGCTGTAGCTCTCGAAATCGTCACCGTAGTCCAACAGGTCGTAGGTGTAGGACCACAGCGGGTTCTCGATCCTGTTGAGCAATCGTTCAAGCTTGACGAAGCCCACGTCGAAGGCACTGGCCGGGCGCTTGCGCAGCAGGTCCAGCGCACTGATTTCCTGGGCAAGTGCGCCGGTTCCGACGACGGCGCACAGCAGAAGAGCCGTGGGGCCGAGAAGGCGGGCCATCTCAGCTGAGGGACCGGTTGTTCATGTAGCCCTGCTCGGCATAGGGCGCGCGCCGCATGGCCTCGGTGCGGAAGGTCCACCAGCTGTCGAAGATGCGCTTGGCGATGTCGCCTTCGCCGGCGGTTTCGTGCACCACGTCGATGGAGTTGGCGAAGGCGGCCTTGATCACGTCGTCGGGGAAGTTGCCGATGGTCACCCCGTGCTCGTCCGTCAGCGTGGTCTGCGAGATGTTGTTGCCGGCGGTGAACTCGGCAACGGTGTAGTTGGCTTCCGCCGTGCAGGCGGCCTCGATCACCGCCTTGAGGTCGCTCGGCAACTCGTCGAACTTCTCCTTCGAGACCATGACCTCGATCGAGGACGAGGGCTCATGGAAGCCGGGGCCGTAGTAGTACTTGGCGATCTTATGGAAGCCGAAGGCGAGGTCGTTCCACGGGCCCACCCATTCGGTCGCGTCGATCACGCCCGATTGCAGGGCCGGCATGATCTCGCCGCCTGGCATGTTGACGGCGGTCACGCCCATGCGGTTGACCACCTCGGCACCGAGGCCGGGGATACGCATCTTGAGGCCGTTGAGGTCGGCAAGCGAGTTGATCTCCTTCTGGAACCAGCCGCCCATCTGCACGCCTGAGCCGCCAGCCAGGAACGCCTTCAGGCCGAACTCGGCATAAAGCTCGTCCCACAGGGCCTGACCGCCGCCGTGATGGATCCAGCCGGAATGCTCCTGCTGGGTCAGGCCACCGGGTACGGTACAGAAGAAGGGCGTGCTCTTATGCTTGGCCACCCAATAATAGGCCGCGTCGTGGCTCATCTCGGCGATGCCGTCGCGCACCGCGTCGAAGGCCTCGAAGGCCGGCACCAGCTCGCCGGCCGCATAGAGGCGAATCTCCATCTTGCCGTCGGACATGGCACTGATGCGGTCGGCGACACGCTGGGCGCCGGTGCCGAGGCCGGGAAAGTTCTTGGGCCAGGTGGTGACCATCTTCCAGCGATGCCGGCCTTGCGCGATGGCCGGTGCAGGCAGGGTCGACGCGGCCGCCGCGGCGCCGGTTGTCGCGCCGATCAGGAAGTTGCGTCGAGACTTGGATGTGGAAGTCATGGGTATCCCCTTCTGCTACAGAAGCCGTTGGTTGAGCGCGCCCTGCTCGGTAAATGGCGCCAGCGCCGCCACTTCGCTGCGGAAGCGCGACCAGTTTTCGTAGATGCGGCGGTTGATCTCGCCGAGTGCCGCGGTCTCCGCGACCACGTCGTCGGAAAGGCGGCGCAATTCGCGGATCACCTCGTCCGGCATCGGTGTCGGCTCTATGCCGTGTTCGTCGCGCAGCGCGATCAGGGACGCGGCGTTGCCGGCCGTGAACTCCGACAGCATGCGCTGGTTCTCAGCCGCCGCAGCCTGCGCGACGATCGCCCTCAAATGAGTCGGCAGATCATCCCACAGTGCGCGGTTGACCATCAGCTCGAGATTGGCGCCGGGTTCGTGGAATCCGGGGCCATAGTAATACTTGGTGATCTTATGGAAGCCGAAGGCGAGGTCCGACCAGGGGCCGGCGAACTCCACCGCATCGATAACGCCGGATTGCAGGCTCGGCATGATCTCGGCGCCGGGGATGGTGACGGAGACGCCGCCGGCGCGGTTGATCACCTCGCCGGCCAGGCCGGGAATGCGCATGCGCAGGCCCGAAAGGTCTTGCAAGCCTTCAATGGGCTTGTTGAACCAGCCGCCCATCTGCGTGCCGGTATTGCCGGCGGCAAACGCCTTGAGGCCGTATTCGCCGTAGATCTCGTCCCAGAGTTCCTGACCGCCGCCATAGTCGAGCCAGGCATTCTGCTCTTGGGCTACCAGGCCGGCAGGCACCACGGCGAAGAAGGCGAAGCTCTTGTTCTTGCCGACCCAATAGGCGGTGCCGGCATGCCCCAGTTCCGCCGTACCCTCGCGCACCGCATCGAAAATCTCAAAGGCGGGTACGAGTTCACCGGAGGCGTAAAGCCTCACCTCCAGTTCGCCGTCCGACATCTGCGTGATGGCGTCTGCGATGCGTTGCGCGCCCGTGCCGAGACCGGGAAAATTCTTCGGCCATGCTGTCGCCATCTTCAAGCGCCGTTTGCCTTGCGCGATGGCAGGCGCAGCAAGGCCGGAGGCGGCAGCGGCGCCGCCGCCGGCGAGCAGGGCGCGGCGACTGACCTTTTCCCTGCTCATGTCGCGCTCGCCTTGGCGCGATTGCGGATGAAGCCGAAGTCCGATAGCGGCTGGTATTCGATGGCGCGCCGGCGGAAGTCGCTCCAGCTCTCATAGATCCGCCGATTGAGATCGCCTTCGTTTGCGGTCTCGGCGTTCACTTCCTCGGATATCTTGTAGGTTGCCTCGATGACATCATCGGGATAATTGCGCACGATCACGTCGTGCTCGCCGGTAAGCACCGGCAGGGTTTCGGTATTGCGCGCGAAATATTCCGCCGGGACGGTCATGTTGGCCTCGTGGCAGGCGACGCGGACGATGGCCTGAAGATCGCTGGACAGCGCCTGCCAGCTCGCCTCGTTGATCAGCAATTCGTTGGCCGTGCTGCCTTCGTGAAAGCCCGGGCCGTAATAGTTCTTGGCAACCTTGTAGAAGCCCATGGTGAGGTCGACCCAGGGCCCGACCCATTCTGCCGCGTCGATGACGCCCGACTGCAGCGCCGGCATGATCTCGCCTGCCGGCATGTTGACCGTGGTCGCGCCGACCCGGTTGAGCACCTCGGCGGCGAGGCCGGGGATGCGGATCTTGAGGCCGTTGAAATCATCCAGCGAGTTGATCTCCCTTTGGAACCAGCCGCCCATCTGGGTGCCGGTATTGCCGCTGAGAAAGGCGCGCACGCCGAACTCGGCATAAAGCTCGTCCCAAAGCTGCTGGCCGCCGCCGTGCAGGATCCAGGCATTGTGCTCGCGCACCGTCAGACCGCCGGGCACGGCGCAGAAAAAAGGAATGCTCTTGTTCTTGGCCACCCAATAATAGGCGGCATCGTGGGAGCAGTCGGCGATGCCCTCGCGCACGGCATCGAAGGATTCGAACGCCGGCACCATCTCGCCGGCGGCGAACAGCTTGATGGTGAGCCTGCCGTCCGACATCGCCGTGATGGCATCGGCAAGTCCTTGCGCGGCAGTGCCGGCGCCTGGGAAGTTCTTTGGCCAGGTGGTGACCATCTTCCATTCGTGCACGCCGGTATTGACCGCCGGGGCGTTGCCCGGCGCCTCGGGCATTCCGGGCTCCATGGGTGCAGGTTTGTTCGTCGCGGCCAGATAGACGGCGCCACCGGCGATCACGGCACCGGTCGCGGCACCGCCGAGAAAATCGCGTCTCTTCATCGCTGCATCTCCTCGCTGCTACGTTCGTCGCCTGTCAGGCGTACCCATTGCTCGGCAACCAAGCCTTCCAATGGCTGGAACCGTGTCTTGTAAGCCATCTTGGGGCTCTCCGCGATCCAATAGCCGAGATAGACATAGGGCAGGCCCAGATCGCGCGCCTGTTCGATGTGCCAAAGGATGACATATGTCCCGGGGCTCGAACGGCTGCGGTCGAGGGCAAAGAACTTGTAGACACCCGACAGGCCATCGCTCAGGCGGTCGCTGAGCGATACCGCGGCTAGGCGCCCGTCGGGCTCGCGAAACTCGACGATATTGGTGTCGACCGGGGTGTCCTCCACCATCGCGCGGTAGTCGGTGAAATCCATCAGCGCCATGTCGCCGTCGCCGTGGCGGCCGATCTCGTAAATGCGGAACAGCGCATATTGCTCTTCCGTCGCCAGGGGCGGGCACAGGGTGGCGGTGAGGTCGGTATTGCGCTGCATGACCCGACGCAGGGAGCGGCTGAGGCGGAAATCCGCCACCGGCACGCGCACGGGCACGCAGGCATGGCAGCCATGGCAGGCCGGCCGGTAGGCGATGGTATGGCTGCGCCGGAAGCCGGCCTGGCTGAGCAGATCGTGCAAGTTCGCGGCCCCCGGGCCGGTAAGCTCGGTAACCGCTTTCGATTCCATGCGGCTTGGCACATACGGGCAGGGTTGCTCGGCTGTGCCGTAGAAGAAGCGGATGGCGCGCGGGTCGAGGTTCAGCATCTTGGGTCCGGCGGTATGAATCGCTTAAAGGCCATAATACCACGGCGCGAACAGCGAGAAAGCAGCCCACAGAACCAATATGAGCGGCGTGCCGACACGCACATAGTCGCTGAAGCGGTAATGCCCCGGCGCCATGACCAGCAGATTGGTCTGATAGCCGATCGGCGAGGCGAAAGAACAGCTGGCTGCAAAGATCACCGCATAGACGAACACGGTCGGGTCGACCCCGAGCTGATGGGCGAGATTGATGGCGATGGGCGTGAACAGCACCGCAGCCGCATTGTTGCTGAGCAGATTGGTGACCAGGGCGATCAACCCGAAAAGCGCCGACAGGATGACCGCGGGGCCGAAGTCGGCCAGGCTTGCGATCAGCTGGTGGGCGACAAAGGCGGCGGCGCCGGTTGTCTCCAGGGCGGCGCCGAGTGCCAGGGTGGCGGCAACAATCATGACCACGGCACCATCGACGGCGCGGGTCGCCTGGCGCACGTTGAGGCAGCCGACCAGCAGCATCGCCGCGGCGCCGGCCACGGCCGCGACCACGATCGGCACGGCGCCGGTGGCGGCGGCGAGTATCACGCCGGCGAAGATCAGGCCGGCGCGGCGGGCATGGAAGTAGCGCGGCAGGGTTTGCTGCGACCATTCCAGCAGCACCACGTCGCGGTTGGCTCTCAAGGAACGGACATTGGCGGGCTGGCCCTGGATCAGCAGCACGTCGCCCGCTTCGAGGCGAATTTCGGTCAGGCGCTGGCGGATCATGCGCGAGCGCCGCTGGACGCCCAGCACGATGCAGCCGTGCTGGTAGCGAAAGCCGACATTCTCCAGCGCCTGTCCGCAGAGCCGCGAGGCGGGGGTCACCATGACCTCGGTAAGGGCCTGCTCGCCGCCTTCCCAGGGCGCCTGCTCGCCGCTCTCGTCGGGCCATTGGCGGTCCGTCAGGCTCGGGTGCAGGGCGCCGGGGAACTTGGTCAGGGCGTCCGTCAGGGCGCCGCGCGTCGCCGCCACTACGACGACATCGCCAGGCTCCAGCGCAATATCCTCGAGCGGCGGCAGAAAGACGTGCTCGCCCCTTTGCACCATGCGCACGGTGGTGTCGGGCAGGCTGCGGAACATGCCGGC
>CAZKTK010000209.1:0-6200 GCA_964555535.1 uncultured Rhodospirillaceae bacterium | reverse complement strand
AGCCCAACCTCACCATCGATTTTGTGCGCGAGAACAGGGGGGCTTTGATCCTCGACGAAGCCCATCTGGAGCTGCTGATGGAGGGCCATGCGCGGCTGCTGGAAATCGAGCGAAGCGTCACGCCATCCCGCCCCGTCATCGCCGTCCTGCCCTTCGACAATCTCTCGGGTGATCCCGAGCAGGAATATTTCGCCGACGGCATCACCGAGGACATCATCACGCGGCTGGCGCAGTACCCCGACATCCTCGTGCTGGGGCGCAACACGACCTTCCAGTTCAAGGGCCAGGCCGTGGATATCCCGGCCATCGCCGAGAAGCTCGGTGCTGACTATGTCGTTGAGGGCAGCATCCGGCGTGCCGCGGACACGGTACGAGTGACGGCGCAGTTGTTGGGCGGTGACGAATGGACACACATTTGGGCAGAGACTTTTGACAGGGCGCTGGATCCAGCGAATTTGTTTGCTATCCAAGATGACATGACAAGTGCAATTGCAAGCCGCATCGGCGACTACTATGGCGCGATTGGCGAGGCCGAGTTCCAGCGCTCGGCGAGACGCGCTCCCGAGCATCTGTCGTCATACGAATGCGTCCTGCGATTCTTCGAGTATGGAAGAGCGCTTTCACCCGATAGGCATCGCACGGCCATCAATTGCCTTGAGGCGGTGGTTGAAGCTAAGCCCGGTTATGCGGAGGCAATGGCGTTTCTTGTCGAAGTCTATTTGGACGATGTCGCGTTCGGCTTTGGCACCTCGCCAAACTCATCCTTGAAAGGAGCCCTCGATCTCGCTCAGCGGGCTGTGGCAATCGAGCCCGACAGCGGCTCGGCGCTCATTCGGTTGGCTCGTGCCTATTATCTCAATGGGGATGTGGATCGCGCCTACCGGGCAACGGAGAAGTCGCTTCGGCTTGAGCCCAATAGCGTGGACGTAATTGCCGTTGCCAGTGACATCTTCGTGCGAATTGGAAAGTTTGAACGCGGCTTCGAGATGCTGGGACTAGTGCAAGAGCTGAATCCCAACTATCCGCCATGGATGAACTGGGATATCGCCATCGTCCACATGGCTCGCGGGGAATACACGCAGGCCATCGCGCGGCTCGAACAGACGCAGATGGACTGGCAGTACTGGACGCCCGCTTTCATCGCTGCCGCGCATTGCAGGAACGGTGACATTGAAAGCGGCCGGAAGGCGTTGGAGACCGCATTGCAGCTTAATCCCGATCTTGCCGATGTGTACTGGCGGGATTTCTACTTCTGGAACAAAGGCCCCGATGTGCGGCCAATGGTCGACGCCGTCGTGACCGGCCTCGAAGCCTGCGGCTGGGACGTGCCGCCAGACCCGGGCCCCGAGGCTTTTGCCGCTCGGCAGTGAGCACGCCATGAAACGAAGCGACGAGCGGATTCTGGTCACACACATGGGCAGCCTGCCGCGCGGGCCCGTGCTGACCGAGATGCTGCTGGAGCAGGACCAGGGGGGCACGCCCGACGCTGCCGCTTTTCAGGCGGCGGTGGACGAGGCGACGGCGGCAGTGGTCGGGGCCCAGGCCAAAGCCGGCATTGACGTCGCCAATGACGGCGAGATGCCGCGCATCTCGTTCTCCACCTATGTGGCGCGGCGCATGCGGGGCTATGGCGGGGCGTCCGAGCGGCCCATCACGTTGGACATGAAGAACTTCCCCATCTGGCGGCAATGGGTGGCGGATCACAGCCTGCGCCGGGCGCGGCTTTGGGACGCGCCCCAGGCGCAAGGGGAGATCGCGTATGCCGGCGAGGCCGAGCTGACCCAGGAATGCGATGCCTTCGAGCGCGCCTTGGCTTCGCACCGGGACGCCTTCGCGGAAGTGTTCATGACCGCGGCCTCCCCCGGCATCGTCGCCACCACCATGCTCAATGCCCATTACGAGTCCTACGACGCCTATCTCAGCGCCCTCAGCC
Organism: uncultured Rhodospirillaceae bacterium; assembly: GCA_964555535.1. GTDB lineage: Bacteria > Pseudomonadota > Alphaproteobacteria > UBA7887 > UBA7887 > UBA7887. Next base: position 4,267 of record CAZKTK010000209.1, on the reverse strand, counting down.
GCGAGCTGAAGAAGGAATACGACGCCATCGTCGCCCGCGGCTATCTGCTGCAGATCGATGCGCCGGACCTGGCCATGGAGCGCGCCACATTCTTCCAGGACCACACACTCGCCGAGTTCCAGGGCTTCGTCGCCCGCCACATCGCCGCCATCAACGAGGCCACCGCCGACATTCCGCCAGAGAAGATCCGCCTGCACGCCTGCTGGGGCAACCGCAACAGCCCCCATGTGCACGATGTGGCCTGCGCCGACGTGCTGCCCCTGATGGTCGAAGCGCGCGCGGGCGCCATCTGCCTGCCTTTCGCCAATCCGCGCCACGCCCATGAGGTCGAGACCCTGTCCACCGCCGGCCTGCCGGCGGACATGCTGGTGATCCCCGGGTTGATCGACACCACCACCAACTATGTCGAGCATCCCGAATGGATCGCCGAACGCCTGGAGCGCGTCGTGCGTGCGGTCGGCGACAAGGAACGCGTGCTGGCGGGGACCGATTGCGGCTTCAGCACCCTTGCCGGTGATGCCTTCGTGGCCGAGGATGTGGTATGGGCAAAGCTCTCGGCGCTCAGCGAAGGCGCCGCCATGGCCAGCGAACGACTTTGGGGACGGGCATGAAGGACCAAGAGGCGAGCGAGTTTTTCGGCGACCGGGCGGAGGCCTACGAGGATTTCATCCCGCGCCTGGTGCCCTTCTATCACGAGATCAACCGGCTCATGCTCGACCTCATCCCGTACCCCGAGGACGCGGCGCTGAAGGCGCTCGACGTCGGCACGGGCACCGGCGTGGTGGCCGGCTGCGTGCTTGCCGCCTTCCCCAATTCGACCATGCTCGCCATCGATCTTTCGCCCGAGATGCTGGAGGAATGCGCCGAGAACTTAGGCAAATTCGGCGAGCGTGCCACGGTGCGCGAGGGCCGCTTCCCCGATGCCGAGATCGGCTCGGGCTACGACGTGGTGGTCTCCAGCCTGGCGCTGCATCACCTGAGCCACGAGGACAAGCGCGCGAGCTTCGCCAAGATCTACGCAGCCCTGAAGCCCGGCGGCATCTTCCTTCTGCGCGACGTCGTATTGGCGCCGAGCCAGAGCCTCGACGAGCGCTACAACGCCATCTATCGCCAGGGCGTCGCCGCCCACGGCTACGACGACATGAGCTGGTTCGACGAGCACCTGGAGCAGGACAACCCCGCGCCGGTCCCCGACCAGCTGCAATGGCTGCGCGACATCGGCTACACCGAGGTGTCCTGCCACTGGTCGTACCTCACCATCGCCATGTTCGGCGGGCAGAAGCCGAGCTAAGTTCCGGTGACAGTTACCTAATACTACCGCGTTTTCTTATTATTTTCAATATATTATACACCATTGACATTGTCGAAACGCACAGCGAGCGCCGTGTGTCGATGGTGAGCGGTGGCATATCCGTCAGCGGCGTCAAGGGTTTCCAACCGGCCATAGGCCGGCGCTTCGCGCCCTTGACACCGCTGACGGATATGCGAGATGGCAACCATCGACCCATGGCGCGGGCCGCCCATGCTGGTAACGATGAATCCGATTAGAATAGCGCACAATATATTGATAACGTTTTATAACATTGGTAGTATTAGGTAACTGTCACCAATTATTCGCACGCCGGCTGCGGCTCTTCGCTTTCCAGGGTATCTTCGCGCTCGGTGTACCAGTGCTCGCGGCCCGAGGCGCCCGCCCAGTCGTCGCCGATCACCCATTGGCCGCTCAGGAGCGGGTAGTTGTCGAGGTCGCCGTTGATGTGGAAACGGGCCAGCACGATGCGCGGGCCGATGCGGTGGCGGGTCTCGAGCATGGGGATCTCGTCCGCCAGCACCGTGACGACGCGGGCCGTGCCGACGACGCGCTCCGCCCCGATGCAGCGCACGATGGTCATGCGGCAGCCGTCGGCCCGGAGTGTCGCTTGGCCGGCGTAAGCCGCGCCGAAATGGGGCTCGCGGCCGATCAGCGAATAGGAGCCGTCGAGGAAGGCCGCCAGGTCTTCTTCCATCGCGTCGCAGGCCACAGCCTCGCCGGCGAGGGCCAACAGGACAAGCAGCAGGGGTACGATCCGTTGCATGGCGCGAGAGTATGCGTGCGCGGGCCGCATTGAACAAGCGCGTCGAGGCTCGTAGACTCGCGGGAAAGAGCGGAGGCAGGGATGCTCGATCGGCGACAGTTTCTCGGTGTCGGCGCCTTGGCGCTGGGGGCGGCGGCGCCGCGACCCGTCGCGGCGGCGACCGGCACGGTTACCCTCGGCGCGACCGGACTTGAGGTTTCCGACATCGGCTTCGGCTCCAGCCGCTCGGCGGACCCGAAGCTGGTACGCCATGCGCTGGACCGCGGCGTCACCTATTTCGACACTGCCGAGAGCTATCGCTTCGGCGCCGCCGAGAGCGCCATCGGCGAAGGCCTGGCCGGGATACGCGACCAGGTGGTGGTGGCATCCAAGACCAAGGCCGGCGCGCGCGATTCCCAGGCCGATATGATGGCAGCGCTCGAAGGCAGCCTGCGGCGGTTGCGCACCGATTACCTCGACATCTATTTCCTGCACTCGGTCAATAGCGTCGCGCGCCTGCAAAATCCCGAATGGCTGGCCTTTACCGAACGCGCCAAGGAACAGGGCAAGATCCGCTTCCGCGGCGTTTCGGGCCACGGCTCGGCGCTGACCGAGCGCCTGGACTATGCCCTCGACAACGACCTTGCCGACGTGCTGCTGGCGTCCTACACCTTTGCCCAGGATCCGGACTTCGCCGCCCAGGTGCGCCATGCGCTCCACTATGTCTCGATCCAGCCCGAACTGCCGCGGGTGCTGGAAAAGGCCAAGGCGAAAGGCGTCGGCGTGATCGCCATGAAGACCCTGATGGGCGCGCGGCTCAACGACATGCGCCCCTTCGAGCGCGCGGGCGGCACCTATTCCCAGGCCGCCTTCCGCTGGGTGCTGTCGAGCCCGCGCGTCGATTCCCTCATCGTGTCGATGACCAGCCGGGCGCTGATCGACGAATACATGGCGGCCTCGGGCGACCAGGCGCTTCTTCCCGGCGACATCGGCTTATTGGCACGCTATTCGGCCCTGCAGGAAGAGCGCTATTGCCGCCCCGGCTGCGGCGCCTGCGCGGAGGCCTGCCCCGAAAGCGTCGCCATCACCGACGTGCTGCGCACGCGCATGTATGCGACCGACTATGGCGACGAGGGCCTGGCGCGTACCGACTATGCGGCGCTCGACGATGGCGCGGCGGCTTGCGCCGGGTGCACCCACAAGAGCTGCCACGGCGCCTGCCCACACGGCCTCGACATCGCCGCGCTGACGGCGGATGCCCACGCCCGCTTCGCCACGTGATCCGCTTTGTCGCCCACTTTTTGATTTTGCTGGCAGCCTGGACGCTGACCATCAAGTTCGCTTTCCCCGTGGCCTACGCGCTGGCGAAAGGCGTGCCCGTGGGCAGCTATATCTGGTGGGATTTTTGGTGGGTGGCGCACCTTTGGCTGGCCTGGGCGCTGCTGGCCCAGCCGCGCTATATGCTGGTGCTGGCGCTTGGCGTGTCGGTTGCCGAGATCGTCATCGTGGTGATCAAGCTGGCGCTATTTCTCGACGCGCCCGATTGGACCATCTGGACCACCAACTGGTTCATCAACAAGCTCTTCGTGCTCGCCTGCTTCACCCTGCTGCTGGGTCATCTCGGCCTGCGCCGCTTTCGTCCAGGGCAAGCCTAGGGCCCGCCAGCCCTCGGCGCCCTCCATGACCACGGCAACGGCCGTATAGCCCTCGGCCAGCCATTCCGCCGCCACGGCGCGTGCGCGAGCCCCCGACTGGCTGAGCAGAAAGACGGGCGTCGCCGGATCCTGCGGCCTGGCGCCTGCGCACAAAGGCCGCTTGCCGAGCTCGCCGAGATCCGGCGCACCCTCGGCTGTCAAGTTCACCAGAACCGCGCGCGCGTCGTCGGCAAGGGCATCCCAGGCCTGCCAGCCGCTGACCACGGCCGGCTGCACCGGCAGGCGCAAGAAGCGTCTCAGGACCGTGCGCATAGGCTCACCGCATCCTCGACGTAGGCGGCAAGCGCCTCCTGGCAGGCGGCGACCGACATCGCTTCGGTGTCGATCACCAGCTCGGGCGTCTCGGGCGGCTCGTAAGGCGAATCGATGCCCGTGAAGCCGGCGATGCGCCCGGCCCGGGCGCGGGCATAAAGCCCTTTCGGATCGCGGCCCTCGCAGGTCTCGAGCCCGGCCCGCACATGCACCTCGTGGAAGCCGTCGCCGATGATGGCGCGGGCA
>CAZKTK010000208.1:0-6210 GCA_964555535.1 uncultured Rhodospirillaceae bacterium | reverse complement strand
CAGCCAGTCGCTGGTGAACGAGATCAGGCAGAAGCGCACCGGCGTGTCCGTGAACGCCGCCTGCAACGAACCGCCATGCTCTGCCGCCAGGTCGAAATAGTCCATCGCCCGGGTGATGTAGAGATAGGAGTTGGCGTCGAAGCGGTCCACGAAACTGCGCCCCTGATGGCGCAGATAGCTCTCGACCTGAAAATCCGCCTCGAAGCCGTAGGTCACCTGGTCGCGATCCTGCAAGCCACGGCCGAACTTGCGGTGCAGGGCTTCGTCGGAGAGATAGGTGATGTGCGCGGCCATGCGGGCCACGGCCAGGCCCTGGGCAGGACGGCTGCCCTGGGCGGCATAATCGCCCCCATGCCAATTGGGGTCGGAGGTGATGGCCTGCCGTCCGACCTCGTTGAAGGCGATATTCTGGGCGGTATGCCGCGCCGAGCCGGCAATGGGAACGGATGCGAAGACCCGCTCCGGGAAGCGATGCGCCCATTCCAAAGCCTGCATGGCACCCATGGAGCCGCCGACCACGGCGAGCACGCTATCGATCCCCAGGTGATCGAGCAGCAGTGCCTGGGCCTCGACCATGTCGCCGATGGTGATCAGCGGAAAGCGCATGGCGTAGGGCTCGCCGGTCTCGGGATCCGTATCGGCGGGGCCGGTCGTGCCCATGCATCCACCCAGCACATTGGCGCAGATGATGAAGAAGCGGGTCGTATCCAGGGGCCGGCCCGGACCGACCATGTCCTCCCACCAGCCGGGGCGCCCGGTGATGGGGTGGGTGCCGACCATATACTGATCGCCGGTCAGCGCATGGCAGACCAGCACCACGTTGCTGCGGTCTGCATTGAGCGTGCCACATGTCTGATAGGCAACCGTGAAGGGGCCGATCTCCGCGCCGCTGGCAAGGCGCAAGGGCTTGTCCTCGCCGAGCACGACGGCGGGGTGATGCTTGACTGCGCCGCCGGGGTGCAATGCGACCCGGGCCTCGGACGCTTCGGGCTGGCCCATTCTCGTAACTACTCGCTATCGTCGGAACACGCCATTGGTAGGAGCGCCGCCGCGCCCCTGTCAACGCTTTCTTTGGCGGATAGGGCCGCCAATGCCGTGCGGTTTCGCTTTCCCCGGCGCCGGTGCCCTTGTACACTCCCGCCGCGACTCCCCGCATAACAGCATTTCCGAATTGGGCATGGCCAAGGACCTACCGCTAGACAATCTGCGCCTAGAGATTGATCGCATCGACGACGAGATACATGATCTTTTGATGCGCCGGACAGATATCGTATCAGAAATCGGGGCCCTCAAGCGGCGTTCCGGGGTGATGCCGCTTGCGCTCAGGCCGGGCCGCGAGGCCGCCATATTGCGCCGCCTACTGGCACGCCACGAGGGGCCCTTCCCGCGGCAGGTTCTGGTGCGCATATGGCGTGAGCTGCTGTCGGCCCAGGTGGCCCTGCAGAGCGATTTCAGCATCGCCGTCTTCGCGCCCGACGGGCTCGACATCTATCGCGAGCTGGCGCGGGATCAATTCGGTGCGGGCACGCCGTTGCACAAATATTCCGCGGTGAGCCAGATAATATCCGATATTTGGAACGGCAATATTTCGATAGGCATATTGCCGATGCCCGTCGGTGAGCGGTCGGATCCCTGGTGGCGGGCCTTGGTGGTGGACGGCGGCGAGTCGCCGCGAGTCGTTGCCAAGCTTCCGTTCTACGAAAGATTGGGCGAGGGCGACCTGCCCTCGGCGCTGGCCGTCGCCATGATCGAGCCGGAGGCGACCGACGACGATGTCAGCCTGGTCGGCATAGAGCGCGTTGCCGACATGAGCCGCGACCGGGTGCTGGAAGACCTGGCAGACAGCGGTCTGGATGCCCATTGGATGGCAGCCTGGCAGGACCCGGAGGAGGAGGGGCATGCCATGTATCTGGTCTCCGTCGAAGGCTTTCTGTCCCGCGACGAGCCTCGCCTCGACGCCTATTGCAAGCGGGCGGGAGCGGCGGTCGCCCGTGCGGTGGTGCTCGGCGCCTTTGCCCGGCCCCTCGTCGCCAAGTCCTGATGACTGAGACAGCGGCACCCCTGTTTCAGCGCGTGGCGCTGATCGGTATCGGCCTGATCGCGAGTTCCCTGGCCCACGCCATGCGCGCGCGCGGCTTGGCGGCGGAGGTGGTAGCCACCTCCCGCAGCGCCGAGACCCGTGCCCGTGCTGCCGAGCTCGGCATCGTCGATGCCATGATCGACGACCCGGCGGAATGCGTGCGCGGCGCCGATCTGGTGGTGCTGGCGGTTCCCGTGCGCGCCAGTGGTGCCGCCGCGGCGTCCATCGTGCCCGGGCTCTCCGCCGGTGCCATTGTCACCGATGTCGGCTCGGTCAAGGGCTCGGTGATCGAGGCCGTGGTACCGCATCTGCCGGAGGGTGTCAGCTTCGTGCCGGGCCATCCCATCGCGGGCACCGAGCATTCCGGCCCCGACGCGGGCTTTGCCGAGCTGTTCGAGGGGCGCTGGTGCGTGTTGACGCCGACGCCGGAGACCGATGCGGCTGCGGTCGAGCGGGTCGCGGCGCTGTGGCGGGCGGTTGGCAGCCGCGTCGACACCATGGACCCGGAGCACCACGACATCGTGCTCGCCATCACCTCGCACATTCCGCATCTGATCGCCTACAACATCGTTGCGACGGTCACCGATCTCGAGGACCGCACCAAGAAAGAGGCAATCAAATACGCCGCCGGCGGCTTTCGCGACTTCACCCGCATCGCCGCGTCGGACCCGGTGATGTGGCGCGACGTCTTCCTTGCCAACCGCGAGGCGGTCCTGGAGATGCTCGGCACCTTCAACGAGGATCTCGCGCGCCTGCAACGCGCCATCCGCCGCGGCGAAGGCGACTTCTTGGAAGAGCTGTTCACGGAAACCCGCGCCATCCGCCGCGGCGTCATCGAGGCGGAGCAGGCATAGCAGGAAAGGCGTAGCGCCATGGATATCGAGGAACTGACCGCAGGCATCAACGTGCTTGTCCAACAGATGGAAAGCGAGCCCGACGACCTGCACGAGATCCACTTCAAGCTGCGCGAGATGCTCAACGAGATCAAGGCCACCGGCATGCCCCTGCCGGCCGACCTGGTGGAGCTCGACAAGACCTTGGGCGAAATCGAGGCCGGCAAGAAGCCGGGCGAGTGAGGCGGAGTGGGCCACGACGGGAGTGTTGGAGATGGTCGGCACCGTAAACGAAGACCTGTCACGCTCGCAAGGTGCGACCAGCTGTGGCGTGATAGAGGCGCAGCAGACTTGATATCTCGCTTGACTTTGTGAGATTGAGTTTCTAGTTTAGGTGGTGAGGTGCAAGCATCTTGGATGAGTGCCCTCATTCCGAGGCCCACGTCAGTGACGTGGGCTTTCGTGTTTCGACAGGCGTGTATTTTGGATTACATCGCTTATCTCGATGAATTTGGGCATATCGGTCCTTACGTTGGCCCCTCAGATCCTCGCTACAATGAAAGTCCAGTATTTGGATTAGCGGGCTTGGTCTTGCCGACAGACCACATTCGTGGATTTGGAACTTGGTTTTACAATCGAAAATGCGAGCTGCTGGCGTTTGAGATCGAGAAATCGGGATCGCCCGCGCATTCATGGGAAAAGAAAGGCGCGGCACTCTACACGGTGCGAAACGTGAAGAAATATTGGGAGCTGCGCAACTTCACTAATCGTTTTCTGAACAAGATACGATCTTGTAACGGATTCGTCTTCTTTGCCGGTATCAAGAAGAATCGTGATCTTGAGGATCATCGACCGAACGATCTGTATAGGGCCATATTAAGGGAAGCGATAAAGCGGCTAGACGAATTTTGTATCAACGATTGTGTCCAACCAGCACAATTCTTGTTGGTGATGGATGAACATGACCAGCGCAGGGCGCTTCTGACAGAGGCGACGAGGGCGATGTACCGCTCAGATCGACCCCGCCGGACACTGATCGAACCACCGTTTCAAGTCGAGAGTCATCGCTACCAAACATTACAAGCGGCCGATTGGATAGCCGGGCTAGTAGGCCGGCTGGGCGCTGTGTGAGCCGATCCGCGCGGCTATGCCGACAATGATGTCTTTCGGCGCTATTTTGAGCATCGTCTCAATGCAACCGCTAAGAGAAGCGGAGTTCGGAACGCATAACTAGATACGTTCTCGATCAAGCCTTGTCAGCCAACCCTCGCTTGATATCCCCGATCAGCCCCGGTCCCTGAAAAGCCAGCGCCGTATAGAGCTGCACCAGCGAGGCGCCGGCGCAGAGCTTGGCGTAGGCTTCGGCGGCGTTGGCGATGCCGCCAACACCGATCAGGGGCAACCTTCCGCCGGTCAAGTCGTGCATCTCTGCCAGCAAGGCCGTCGAGGGCGCGAACAGCGGCCGACCGCTCAAGCCGCCGGCCTCGCCTCGCGCCGGGCTCTTCAGTGTCTCCGGCCGCGTGATCGTGGTGTTGCTCACCACCAGGCCGTCGAGGCCGCTGGCCAGCGCCACCTCGGCGATATCGCGGCGCTGCCCGGCTGTCAGGTCGGGGGCGATCTTGATCAATAGCGGCAAGGTCAGGCCCATGCGGTTGCGCGCCTGTTGCAGTTCGTCGATGAGGGCGGCGAGGGGGTCGCGGGCCTGGAGGTCGCGCAGGCCCGGCGTGTTGGGAGAGGAGACGTTGACCGTGATGTAGTCGGCGTACGGCGCCAGTGTCTCGAAGCAGGTCACGTAGTCGCTGTCGTCGCCGTCCTTGTTGCGCCCGATATTGACGCCGACGATGCCGGCCGTGCAGTCGCGGCGTTCGAGACGCTTGGCCATCGCCGCCATGCCCTGGTTGTTGAAGCCCATGCGGTTGATCACGGCGCCATCGGCCGGCAGGCGGAAGAGCCTGGGCTTGGGATTGCCCGCTTGCGGGCGCGGAGTCACCGTGCCGACCTCGACGAAGCCGGCACCGGCGCGCAGCAGGCCGGCATAGGCCTCCGCGTTCTTGTCGAAGCCGGCGGCGATTCCGACGGGATTGGTAAAGGTCAGCCCCCAGACCTTGGTGGCCAGCGTCGCCGCGTCGGCGGGCGCACGCGGACCCAGGCCCGACGTCAGCGCCCGAACGGCGATGCGGTGGGCGGTCTCCGCTGGCAGGCGGCGCAAGGCGTGTGTGGCGAAATCGGCGAGCGATGTCATGGGCTTAGGCTAGCCCACAGCACACCGCCGCACCAGCGCCGCCACATTCTCGCCACAAAATGACCTTCGCCTTACCCAGCTTTGGTCGATGTGTTGCCCCAGCCGAGGGCCATGTTCTTCATGCCTGCCCGGGCACCCAGCGAAACGCTCCACCCACCGGACAGGCCGCCGGCTCCTAGTTCCGGCAGGGAAGACGGGGGGCGATTGCCGTGGTCCCCTCCCCATCGCCCCCCGTCTTCCTTCCTTTCTTTCGCACACACGGTCTTTTCTGCTATGGCCTTCCTCCAGGAGGAAGGTCATGGCTGTGCAAACCTATTGGCAGGGCGAGTGGGTCGACGGCAGTCCGGCGATGGTCGGGCCCATGTCGCAATGCTTCATGCACGGCGCCACCGTGTTCGACGGCGCGCGCGCCTTTTCGCGTCAGGCGCCGGACCTCGACCGCCATTGCCAGCGCCTCATCGATTCCGCCGCCGTCATGGGGCTCGAAACCGACATCACCGCCGAGCAGGTGGCGGCGCTGGCTGTCGAAGGCATCAAGCGCTTCGCCGACGATGCCGAACTCTATATCCGCCCGGCGCTGTTCGCCGAGGAGGGCTTTCTCATGCCGGAAGGGGAGGCGCGTTTCTCCCTGACCCTGTTCGAGACGCCGATGCCCGATGCGTCAGGCTTCACCACCTGTCTCTCGCGCTTCCGCCGCCCCGACCCGGACATGGCACCGACCGCCGCCAAGGCCACCTGCCTCTATCCCAACACCTCCCTGGCGCTGCGCGAGGCGCAGGCGGCGGGCTACGATAACGTGGTCATGCGCGACGGCCGCGGCGAGGTGGTGGAGTTCGGCACCTCCAACCTCTGGCTCGCCAAGGACGGCGTCGCCATCACGCCTGCCGCCAACGGCACCTTCCTGTCGGGAATCACCCGGCGCCGGGTGCTCGATTTGCTGCGTGGCGACGGTATCGAGGTGCGGGAACAAGTGGTCACGGTCGAGGAATTGATGGCCGCCGACGAGGTCTTCTCGAGCGGCAATCTCGGCAAGGTGCTGCCCGTAACCCGCGTTG
>CAZKTK010000207.1:0-6233 GCA_964555535.1 uncultured Rhodospirillaceae bacterium | reverse complement strand
TCGGCAACAAGATCGGCACCTATCTCAAGGCGCTCGCCGCACACGACAACGGCGTTCCCTTCTATGCCGCGCTGCCATCCACCACGATTGACTGGACGCTCAGCGACGGTGTTGCCGAAATCCCCATCGAACAGCGCGACGACGACGAGGTCGCCTGCATCCAGGGGCGCGCGCCGGACGGCAGCGTAATTGGCGTTCGCATCGTCCCGGACGGCAGCCCGGTCGCCAACTATGCTTTCGACGTGACGCCAGCCCGCCTGGTCGATGGCATCATCACCGAACGTGGTGTCTGCGAAGCCTCCACATCCGGGCTTGCCGGCCTGTTTCCGGAACGGGCCGCCTGATGACTGACTGGGTCGGCGCACGCCTGCCGCGCAAGGAGGACCCGGCTCTGCTGACCGGGGCCGCGCGCTTCATCGACGACATGGCCCCGGTGCCGGGCATCGCCCATGTGGCGCTGTTGCGCTCGCCCCATGCCCATGCCCGCATCCGCAGCATCGACACGGCGGCAGCGCTGGCCATGGAGGGTGTGGTCGGCGTCATTACCGGCGCCGGGCTGGCGGACGGCCTGAAGCCCCTTGCCAGCGCCTTGCGGGCGCCCATGACCTACTATCCCATGGCCGTCGATGTCGCCCGCTATGTCGGCGAACCCGTCGCACTTGTCGCCGCCGCCGACCGCTATCTGGCGGAAGACGCGCTGGAAGCCATCCTGGTCGACTACGAGCCCCTGCCCGCGGTGGCCGATCCGGCGGCGGCCGTTGCCGATGATGCGCCCCGGGTACACGATGCGATGGACGGCAATCTCGTTCACCAGCGCCATTTCCGCTACGGCGACCCGGATGGCGCTTTCGCGGCGGCGGACGAGACCGTGTCTCTCTCCTGGCGCTATCCGCGCCAATCCTGCACACCGATGGAGACCTGCGGTGCCATCGCGCATTTCGAGAGCCACCCGGACCGCTATACCATCTGGTCCAACTTCCAAGGCCCCTACATCCTGCACGGACTGATGAGCGCCGCCTTGGCGATCGACGGCAACCGCCTGCGCCTGATCAGCGCCCCGTCGAGCGGCGGCAGTTTCGGCAACAAGCAGGCCATGTTTCCGCAAATGGTCATGCTGGCCGCGGCCAGCCGCCTGCTCGGCGTACCGTTGAAATGGATCGAGGACCGGCTGGAAAACCTGCAGGCGGGTTCCTGTGCTGCCGACCGCGCCGACGCCATATCCGGCGCCTTCGCTGCCGACGGTACGCTGCTCGGCCTGCGCTACGACAATCTTATGAATGCCGGCGCCTATGTGCGGGCGCCGGAGCCCGCTTCTCTCTATCGCATGCATGCGGCGTCCAATGGCTGCTATCGGGTGCGCGACATAGCGGTCGACAATCGGGTGGCGGTGACCAACATGCCGCCGGTCGGTCTCAACCGCGGCTATGGCGGCCCGCAGTTCTATTATGGGCTCGAGCGCCTGATGGACAGTGCCGGCCGCCGCCTCGGCCTCGATCCGCTGGAAATGCGCCGGCGCAATATCATTCCCGCCGATGCCTTCCCCTACGAAGCCCCGGCTGGGGCCACCTACGATGCCGGGGACTATGAGAGCGTGCTCGATCTGGTCGCCGAGCGCGCCGATTACCCCGCCTTGCTGGCACAGCGCGAGGCGGCGCGCGCCGAGGGCAAACTGTTCGGCATCGGCATGGCGATGGGGGTGGAGCCGTCAGGCTCGAACATGGCCTATGTCACCCTCGCCCAATCGCCCGAAGAACGAGCCAAGGCTGGCGGGCGATCGGGCGGGCCCGGCTCCGCCACCGTGTCGTTCGACCCCTCGGGCGCCGTAACCGTACGCACCGTATCGACCCCGGCCGGACAGGGCCATGCCACGGTCGCGGCGCAGATCGTCGCAGACCGCCTCGGCCTGCATCCAGACGACATCACGGTGAATACCCAGGCCGATACCTTCACCAGCGATTGGTCGCTCGCTTCCGGCAACTATGCCAACCGCTTCTCTTCCGTCGTGGTGGATGCCATCGCCCTGGCTGCGGGGCGCATCGCCGGGCGCCTGAAGTGCATCGCCGGGGACATGCTTGAAGTCTCTGCCGACGATATCGAACTCAATGACGGGCGCGCCCATGTGGTCGGCGTGCCGGAACAGGGTCTGCCCATCCGGCGGGTTGCCGCGCGTGCCCATTGGCACCCGCTAGGGCTCCCGGAGGGCGAGCCGGCGATGCTGCGCGAAACCACGGTGGTCTCCCCCGACGTGCTGGACTCGCCCGATGACGACGACCGAGTGGGCTCTGCCGTCACGTTCGGCATGGTCTGCGATCTGGCAGCCGTGGAGATAGACCGGGCCACGGGGCGGGCGACGGTGCGGAGTTACGTTTCCGTGCATGACTGCGGCACCATTCTCAATCCGCTCGTCGCCGAAGGTCAGGTGTTCGGCGGCTTCGCCCACGGTATCGGCGCCGCGTTTCTGGAAGAACTGACCTACGACGAGGGCGGCAATTTTCTCTCCGGCAGCTTCGCCGACTATCTCTGCCCCACGGCGCCGGATATGCCGACGATCGAGACCGATGCGGTTAGCACGCCGTCACCGCGCAATGCCGTGGGCTCGAAAGGCATGGGCGATGGCTCCGCCATGCTCACACCGGCTGCTATCGCCAATGCGGTTGCCGATGCGCTTGGCCGCGACGACATCGAGATCCCCCTCACCCTCAACCGCCTCTGGCAGTTGGCGCAGTCATGAAGCCGCCACGCTTCGCCTATGCACGACCGGAGAGCATCGAGGAGGCGCTGGCGCTGCTGGCCGAGGCCGATGCCAGCGTGCTGGCCGGCGGCATGTCGCTGGCTGCCATGCTCAACATGCGCCTCGCCGGGCCGGAGCTGGTGATCGATATCAATCGCCTGCCCGGCTGCGACACCATCACGACGGACGGCGATACCGTGCACACGCCATGCCTGGTGCGCCAGGCGGACGCCCTGCTGGACGGGAGCGTGCCGCTGCTTACCCTCGCACTGCCCCATGTCGGACACATGCAGACGCGCAATCGCGGCACCTTGTGCGGCTCCGTCGCGCATGCCGATCCCAGTGCGGAAGTGCCCCTTTGCCTGACCGCACTTGGCGGGCAAGTCGAGCTGGGCTCGCAGCGCGGCACACGACGGATGCCGGCCGAAGAATTCTTCGAAGGCTTGTTGACCACGCTGCGCGAGCCGGACGAGATGATTACGGGCCTGATCTGGCCCAGAGCCGCTCCCGGCACAGGCTACGGTTTCGCCGAGATCGCGCAGCGCCGGGGCGATTTCGCTCTTGCCGCGGCGGCGGCCTGGGCGCGTCTGGATGGCGATATCGCCGAACTCGGCTTTGCCCTCGGCGGCATCGAAGACAGGCCCCGGCTGTTCCGGCCCGATGCCTCAGGCATGCCGGCAACGCAAGCGACCGCGCGGGAATTGGCGGCGGCCGCGATAAGGGAGCTCGATACCATGTCCGACCACCAGGCCGATGCCGGCTTTCGCCGTCAGCTCGGCGTGGAAATGGCGACGCACGCGCTTTGCGACGCGTTTGCGGGAGCAACGGGATGAAACGGATCGCCGCGGACGAACGAGCAACCGTGAGCCTGACCGTAAACGGCCGCCGCCGAACGGGCTATGTCGCGCCGCGCATGTTGCTCAGCGATTTCCTGCGCCACGAGATCGGCCTGCCAGGCACTCATGTGGGCTGCGAGCACGGCGTTTGCGGTGCCTGCACGATTCTCATGGACGGTCGTGCCGAGCGCGCCTGCCTGACCTTTGCGGTCCAGGCCGACGGTCATGAGATCGTAACCATCGAAGGCCATGCCGAGGCCGGGGAATTGAACGATCTGCAACAGGCATTCAGTGAACACGGCGCCTTGCAGTGCGGCTATTGCACGCCGGGCATTCTGGCCTCCTGCGCTCAGTTCCTGGCGGAGAATCCCGAGCCCGACGAGTCGGCCGTGCGCGACATGCTGTCGGGCCATATTTGCCGCTGCACGGGCTATGTCGGCATGGTTCGCGCAGTGCTGGACACGGCAGCCAGGCGCAGGAGCGGCGTATGAGCCTGGGACAGGCCTTCGCCGAGACCGTGGCGCAGCACGGCGATGCCCTGGCCGTCAGCGACGGGTCGGTCAGGCTCGATTACCGTACCTGGCATGAACAGGTCTCGGCGGTCGCCGGCGGGCTTACGGCCTGGGGCTTGCGGCCCGGCGACCGTCTTCTGGCCATGCTCACAAATCGTTGGGAAACGGCAACGCTCTATTGGGCCTGCCAGATGTCGGGTATCGTCTTCACGCCGTTCAATTGGCGGGCAACACCTGAAGAGGTGGCCTTTGCCCTGGGCGACAGCGAGGCCAAGGTGATAGCCCACGAAAACATGACCTCGCTTCAGATCGCCGGCAGTGCCGCCGACCGCATCAATGTGGACGGCGAAGGCTTTGCCCGCCTCCTGGCCAACAGACCGCTTGCGTCACCTGTTGCCGTGGCAGCATCCGACACGTCGTTGATGCTCTATACATCGGGTACCACCGGCCGGCCGAAGGGCGTGCCACGCAGCCACGCTGCCGAACTTGCCGCCGGGCGCAGTGCCATTGTTCACCTCTCCTACCAGCCCGGCGAATGCCAGCTCGGCGTGATGCCCCTTTTCCACACCATGGGTATTCGCCAGCTGCTGACCTCCGGATTGCTTGGCGGCCACTGGGCCGCTATGCCGCAATTCGATACTGGCGAGGCCCTTGCGCGCATTGCCAAGGAACGGGTTACGACGCTCTTTCTAGTACCGACCATTTTCCATGACATTGTCAGCCATCCCGACATTGGCACGATGGATCTCTCCAGCGTCAGCAACATCAGCTATGCAGGCATGCCCATGACGAGCAGCCTGATCGCGCGTTGTGCCGAGGTCTTTCGGCCGCAACACTTCACGAACTTCTACGGCTCGAGCGAAGTCTTCACCTTTACCGTGTGCGATCACGTGGCGGATAAGCCCGGTTGCGCCGGCAAGCCGGGGATGGCACAGGAGATTCGCGTCGTACGCGCAGATGCCGATCCGACCGTCGGCCCAGACGAGATCGTTTCTCAAGGCAGCCCCGGCGAGATCATCTCATCCTTGACCAGCCCGGAGTCCTTTGCCGGCTACTGGAAGCGCCCCGACGCCGACGCCAAGGCAATCCGCGATGGGTGGTATTTTACCGGAGACCTGGGCTACATCGACGAGGATGGCGAGCTCTATGTTGTCGGACGGGTCGATGACATGATCATTTCCGGCGGTGAGAACATTCATCCCGAAGAAGTGGAAGACGTGCTGACCCACTCTCCGCTGGTGCGTCAGGCCGCTGTCATAGGCCTCCCTGATGAGCGCTGGGGCGAGCGCGTCGTGGCATTTGTCGAGCCTGCGTCTGAAGATGCCTCCGCGCTGGCGCTCGATAACCATTGTCTGGACAGCGACCTTGCCCGCTTCAAGCGCCCGCGGGCCTACGTCTTCGTCGCCGAAATTCCCCGCTCCGGAGCCGGCAAGCTGTTGCGCCGCCAGCTCCGTGACGGCGCCTACCAAGTTCTGGAAACATACGACACCCGCCTTTGATTCCGACGGAGAAATCATGGAACCCAACTATGCCACCCGCCGCGCCGCCCTGCTGGAAGACCTCGACGGCCTGCGCGTCGATGTCGATGCCGAGCGCCGCATCGGCACGCTGACCCTCGACCGGCCGCCGTTGAATACGGTGAGCTATCGCGGCCGCGCACAGATCCGTGCCATCATCGAGATGTTCGACGAGGACGACGACGTCGGTGTTGTCGTGATCCGCGGCGCCGGCGGAATTTTTACCTCGGGCGGTGACGTCAAGCGCTTCCCCGAGATCCCGGTCGATCGCATGTCGGACCTGGCCGACAATATCGGCGCGCCCGAGCGCTGCTCGAAACCGGTTATCGCGGCCCTCGAGAAATACGCCTTCGGCGTCGGATTCGAGCTGTCGCTGGCTTGCGACTACCGCCTGGCGTCGAAGGAGACGCTCGTCGGCCTGCCCGAGATTACCCTGGGGCAGATGCCGGGCTCCGGCGGCAGTGTCAGGGTCGCCCGCATCGCCGGCATGACCCGCGCCAAGGACGTGGTCATGCTTGGCAAGCGCATTCCCGCCGAGCAAGCCTGCGACTGGGGGCTGGTGACGGCCGTGGCCGAGGATTCCGATGCCCTGACGGATCTGGTCGAAGACTACGCCAAGAAGCTCAACGCCATGGCA
>CAZKTK010000206.1:0-6235 GCA_964555535.1 uncultured Rhodospirillaceae bacterium | reverse complement strand
AGTGGCTACCGGCCTCTGGTTGGAAGTCCCTGACAGCGAAGATATCCCCCTCCTAGTCGCAACTACTGACCGCGAGATCCAGGATCCGTACGAAGACTACTACGCCGCAACGTTCCCTGAAACCTTCTTCGACCCCGGTTTGGCGGTTGGTAGGGTCATACAGATAGCGGACTTTTAGGCAAACGGGGAATATACGAAATCCGAGTACTACAACGATTTCGCTTTGCCATACGACGTGCCTATCGCCATGACGACAGTGATGGACCGCACATCCCACTATACCTTGCGCATATGCCAGTGCCGCCGGCGGCGCGAAGGAGAGTTTTCGCGTAAGGCGATTCGCGAGGCAAGTCGTTTGTATCCGCATTTTGCGCATGCCTTTGCCATTCGTGAAGAGGTGAATGGGCTGCGGCAGGAGAGCACCGCCAAGGCCCAAGCGCTCGATCGGCTGCCGGTGGACGTATTGTTTCTCGATGAGCATGGCCGGGTACGCGAATTGAATCAGGCCGCCAGGGCCCTCGCGACCGCTGATGACGGCTTTGGCATCGGACGTGACGGACGCTTACGCGCCGCGACGCCCGCACTCACGAATGTCCTGACAAGTATCGTTGCACGGACTTGCGCCGAAGATGTCGATGCGCAGGATTGGGGCGGCGCCATGGAGTTGCCGAGACCGTCCGGCGTGCGCGCCTACAACGCTCTCGCCTGCCCGCTTCGCTCGCTCGGTTTCGACATCGGCCTGGCGAGCTGGACAGCGGTCCTGTTCATACGCGACCCGGAAGCCGAACCAGTGCCGCCGATCGACCTCATCCAGCGCCTGCATGGCCTGAGCCGCCGGGAGGCCGAGGCGGTTTGGGCCTTGTCATCGGGCAAACGCCATCGCGACATCGCCGACGAACTTGCAGTCAGTATCGCCACGCTGCGCACTTATTTGCGCCGAGCTGCTGACAAGACGGGCGTTCGCCGCCAGAGCGAACTGGTTAAACTAGTTGCCGGCAACCCTCTCTTGTTCGGGGATCGCTGATTTTCGCTCTGTCATCACTTGTGATGACATCACCCCGCGCGCAAATCGTCACACTGGTGAGTGTCGATAAGGACCAAACTCGCTAGGGGGACGAACCGAATGCGCAAATTTTTCATCACGCTCACCATCATGATGCTGCCTGCCTGCGCCATGGCCGACGGCAAAGGCGATATCCAGGCCGTGCTCGATCAATGGCTGGCGAAATACGCGGCGGGGGATGCCGCCGGCGTTGCCGCGCTCTACACCGAAGACACGATCATCCTGCTGCCAGACGGCAGCCGCATGGATGGCCGCGCCGCTGTGCAGGCGTTCCAGGAAGAGTCCATGGCCGCCGGCATTACTTACGACAATGTCGACATGGTCGATTTCGGCATGGACGGGAACCTCGCCTGGCATACGGGTGTGTTCTTGGCCGAGGTGCCGCTGGAAGGTGACGATGTCTTCGAGGCCGCGGGCACCTATGCCATCGTTTGGCGCAAGGACGCTGATGGCGCCTGGCGCATTCACATGGATACCTGGAACGACGCCGCCGGCGAGGAGTGACCTCCCTAGCCGATCCCGGCTTTGGGCAAAACCTCGGCGAGCGCCTGCTCGTCGGGGCTTTCGCCGTGGAACAGGGTGTGGAAGACGCGTGCCTCTGCGGCCACATCGACGTCGAGGCCGTGGAATAGGCGCGCCAGCCAGGCGAGGCCGATTATGCGGTTGGGGCCTGGGGGGTAGTCGAGCCAGGAGAAGATCGGCGCGGGGGCGAGATAGACGCGGCCTGCGCGCACGGCCGGCATGTCGGCCCAAACGTCCAGGCATCGGGCGCTGTCGTGGAAGTCCGGGTCGATGGTGAGGATGAGGTCCGGGTCGGTCTTGGCCGCGGCTTCGGCGGAGACAGGGACCCTTCCCCCTGCCCCGCATTCGACCGGCGCCACGAAGTCGCCGCCGCACATGGCGATGGCATCAAGATGGATCGAGCCCCGGCGTACGGTGTTCTCGCCGCGCGGGCCGATGGCGTAGTGGACACGCGGACCGCCCCCTGGCAGCGTCTCGGCGATGGGCTGCCAGAGGCGCTCGAAATACGATGCCAAGGCTTCGCCGCGTTCCGGCACGCCGAAAAGATCGCCGAGTCGGCGCAGGCTGGCCGCTGAATTGGCGAGGCCGCCGTCGACCAGCGCCACGGGCACGCCGGTCTCCGCCTGCAGGCGCTCGGCAAAGCGGGCGAAGGTCGGGTTGTCGGTGCCGAAGTCGAGCACCAGGTCGGGCCGGGTCGCACGCACCGCGGCGACGGACGGGGCAAGCTCATGGGCGTTGAGGCGCGCCACCTCTGGCAGGATGGGATGCACGGGCGGGCGGCTGCCGGGCGGTGCCTCGGGCCAGCCCAACAGGGCATCGGGCACCAGCGACAGCACGGCGGAGGCCGCCGGATTTCCGGTCGGCAGGATCGCGGAATAGATGCTCACGCGGAGAAGCTGAGCGTACCGTCGCGCTCGATGCGGGGCACCAGGGCGGTCTCCCAGTCGAGATAGCCGCGCATGGCGCCTTCCACTTGGTCGGGCGGGTAGTCGTAGGGCAGCAGATGGCGGTCGTCGACTTCGCCGATCATGCCATCTGTCCCTGTGGCCATCGGCAGACCCGCGGCCTCCCACGCATCGGTGCCGCCGGCAAGCACGGCGACGTCGCTATTGATTTCGCCCGCCGCGAGTCTCGCCAACATACCGTGAGGCGACGTCAGCACCACCGGACCATCGGCCGGCAGGGCAGCCGCAAGACGCGCGCGCGCGCACCATTTGGCGCCCGCAATATGCCTACGCATGAAGCGACGGCTGTCGGCCAAGTCGATTATGGTGGCGCCTTCGGGCACCTCCGCCGGCGCGACCTCCCGCACCTCGCCCAAACCAAGAACCTTGCGCGGTTGGCGCCCGGTCTCGAGATCGCCATCGAGCGCGCCATCCATGACATGCACGTTGCGCCGGCCCAGCCGCTTGAGCCAGGCGGCGGTCATGCGCGCCCTGGCACCGTCGTCATCGACCAGAACGATGCGCGCGTTATGGGTAGCGAGGTAACTGTCGGTCGCCTGCACGAGCTGGCCGCCCGGCGTCGACAGGGCGCCCGGCATATGGCCGGCCTTGTATTCCTCCGGCCCGCGCACATCGCAGACATAGAGCGTGCGCTCTTCCGCATCCCGGCGCCAAAGCGCCAAAGTCTCGGCATCGATCGTGGCAACGCCGTAGCGCTCTGCGACGGTCTTTGCCGCCTCACACGCCCAGGCGCGCGCCGCCTCGGATGGCGCGGCGGGGCTGCGTTCGCTGCCATGCTCAAGCTCCCGCCCGCTGAGCGCCCAGCCCATGGTGCCGTTCTCCAAGGCCACGACGCGGTTGGGTACGCCCGCATCGATGAGCGACTGGGCGCCGATGATGCTGCGCGTGCGCCCGGCGCAATTGACCACCACAAGCGTCTCCGGGTCGGGCGCAATGTCGCGGATGCGGTGCACCAGCTCGGCACCTGGCAGGCTGGCACCGCCCGGTAGGCTCATACGGCGGAATTCGCGCAGAGGCCGGCTGTCGAGGATCACCATGTCGGCATTCTCGGCCTGCAGGCGCGCAAGCTCGTCCGCGCTGATATGGGGCGTTTCGCATTCCTGCTCGATGAACTCGCCGAACGCCTTGCTCGGTACATAGACCCCGTCGAAGACCTCGAGACCCGCAGCGCGCCAGCCATCGAGGCCGCCTTCGAGAACGGCGACGTCGCTGTAGCCGAGCCGGGCCAGCGTCTCGGCGCCACGCACCCCGCTGCCGTCGTCGAACACCACGATCGGCGTGCGGCGCCGCGGCACCAGGCGGTCGATGTCGAGCTCCAGGCGGCTCAGGGGCAGACAGGTCGCCATAAGGGGATGACCGCGGCCGTGAGCGCCGCGCTCGCGCAGGTCAAGCAAGGCAATCTCGCCGGCGTCATCGCGCAGGCGCGCATGCAGCGCAGCGGCAGTTACGGATTTAACCAAGGGACTTACAGATTGTGGATGTTGGGCTGGCCGGGAAAGCGGCTATAGGTGCCATTGGCCATGTTGAACTTCTTGCGCTCGGGCAGGTGCGCGATGCTGCGGCCGTAGAAATGCAGTGCCAGGGTCGGCACGTCGCAGAGACAATGAATGCTGTGGATGTCATCCGGCATCAGGGCCACACCCGTGCTCTTCTCCACCGCTTCCTCACGGGTCTCGCGGATTTGCGCCTCACCGGGCACGGAGCCGTCGTCCAGGCGCTCGTAGAAACGGTTCATCTCGACGCCCTCGACGCCAGCGATCATGGCCCAGGTCGTGTGGTCGTGGGGCGGCGCCATATTCCCCTTGCGCTGGGCCACGGCGAACATGGCAAAACCGTGATCGTCATCCTCGGCCAGGCGATAGATGGTGCTGTGCTCGCTGGCATGGTCGTCCAGAATGGGAAAGTTGGCGGCGGCAAACAGATCGATACGGGCGGCGAGGTCGAGCAGGCGTGCCTTGACGGCCTCGAGCGAGGCGCGATTCAAACCGTCGCGCGCGAGAATGGCCTTGGCATCCTCGATGCAGCTGCGGACGGCATCGTGATGTGCCGGGGTCAGAATTCCCATAGTGCTCCCTATTCGCTTGGCGTGGCTTTGCCGCCAATACCGTCTTCTTGCGCCGCCGTCCACAGGCTGTGATGGGACCGGGCCCAGTTTTCGTCCACCGTGCCCTGCCACATCGCCTCGAAAGCGCCTTCCATGCCCAGCGTGCCGATATAGATGTGGCCGATGATCACTGCCAGCATGACCAGGGCTGCAACGGCATGTAACAGCTGCAGCGTTTGCATGCCCTGGACTGTCGGCTCATAGGCGAAGGGGAAGACCAGGTTGAGCCCGCTATAGGAAACCGTGGCGCCGCCGAGGATGACCAGCCAGAACAGGATCTTCTGGCCTGCATTGAACTTGTGCGCCGGCGGATGGGCCTTGCCGATCAGGCCGCCGCCACGCGCCAGCCAGATGAAATCGGCCACGGTTGGCCCATTGTGCCGCAGCCACATCAGCAGGATCAGCACCAGACAGGCCATGAACACGAAGCCGAGATAAACGTGTACCATCTTGCTCGCCATGGTGAGCGCGGCGAAGCTCTCCGGACCGAGCAGATCAAGCAGCACGATACGCCCGTAAAGCGTATTCAAGCCGCTGAGGCCAAGCAGAATAAATGTTCCGGCGGTCAGCCAATGCACCAGACGCTCGAACAAGGAAAAGCGACTGATGGTGCGGCCGCACCGCCCGCCCGCAATGCGGATGCGCCCGCGCAAGGCCAGGAACAACGCCAGCACCGCCACGGTGCCCAAGAGCAACCAGCTGCCATAGGTTTGCACGGGACCGTTGCGCAACATCAGCCAGGATTGCCCATCGGCGCGGATCACCACGCCAGCTTGGGCATCGGGAATCGACACAGCGCCCGGGGTGCCGGCACGAAGCGCGCGCCAGAAATCCGAGTCGCTGGTCTGGCCGAGCGTGTGGCCGGGAACCTGACCGTCGGTCTGGGCTGCCACGCCATACCAGGCCCCAGCCGCCACGGTCAGCAGCAGTCCGGCCATCAGCGCCAGAAACCGACCCCGGAGGCCGCTGATGCTGTTGAACAGCACCCCTTAGCCGTCTTCCTTCAGGCTGTAGGCCGTACCCCAGCCCCAGGCGCCCGAGCCGAAGCCGCGAGCAACGACGCGCTCCTGGTAGATGTCCGAGACGGTGTTGGCATCGCCGGCCAGCAGGGCCTTGGTCGCGCACATCTCGGCGCAGAGCGGCAGCTTGCCTTCGGCCAACCGATTGTGCCCGTACTTCTGCAGTTCCGCCGCCGAGCCGTCTTCCTCGGGCCCGCCTCCGCAGAACGTGCATTTGTCCATCTTGCCGCGGTCCCCGAAATTGCTGGCAGAGGGGAACTGCGGCACTCCGAACGGGCAGGCGTAGAAGCAATAGCCGCAGCCGATGCACAGATCCTTCGAATGCAACACCACGCCCTGGTCGGTATCATAGATACAATCGACCGGACAGACCGCGATGCAAGGCGCATCCGAGCAGTGCATGCAGCCGATCGAGAGCGAGCGTTCGCCCGGCTCACCGTCATTGATGGTGACCACACGGCGGCGATTGACGCCCCACGGCACGTGGTTCTCGTTCTTGCATGCGGTGACACAGGCGTTGCATTCGATGCAGCGCTCGGCGTCGCACAGGAACTTCGCGCGG
>CAZKTK010000205.1:0-6245 GCA_964555535.1 uncultured Rhodospirillaceae bacterium | reverse complement strand
TCTGATTTGAATGAGATAAAATGCTTGAGTTGCGATTTGATAGTGACCAACCGACCCGCTGTGATATCGCCATTCTCAACATCTATCTCACGATAGCAAACATACGCGTTCACTAACTCTCCGAGTGTGATGCCGAATATCTTCCGTCCTGATTTGATGTCGCCGAGGGTTTCAAAAACGATCTTCTCTGCTCTCTCTACCGCGCTGTGGTAATCACGAGTTCGCAATGACCTACGAATATATTTCCCCTCATCCGTAATCCACATACGAAACTGCCAGACATCTCCAGATTGCCTGACACGCAGCATTTTTGCCTTACCTCCGAGTATGTCGTGTTCCTCACTCGTGAATGCTGAAGGCGCAGAATCCATCCCGAAATCCTTACGATGTGTCGTAAGTTGCTAAAGTTTGTAACTTGCTTTGTAAGAGTGTCGGAGATAGCGCGAAAAATCAAGCGCCAAAAAAAAGTTTGTAACTACTTTGTAAATTCAAATATCAATTAAAACAATGGGTTACAAGATAATTTCTATTCCCACTCGATGGTGCCCGGGGGCTTTGAGGTCACGTCGTAGACCACGCGGTTGATGCCGCGCACCTCGTTGACGATGCGGTTGGCGGTGCGCGTGAGGAAGCTGTGGTCGAAGGGATAGGTGTCGGCCGTCATGCCGTCGGTCGAGGTCACCGCGCGCAAGGCGCAGACATGCTCGTAGGTGCGCGCGTCGCCCATGACGCCGACGGTGCGCACCGGGAGAAGCACGCAGAAGGCCTGCCAGATGGCGTCGTAGAGCCCGGCGGCGCGGATTTCCTCGAGATAGATGCGGTCGGCCTGGCGCAGGATCGCCGTGCGCTCCTCGGTCACTTCGCCGGGGATGCGGATGGCCAGTCCCGGCCCGGGGAAGGGATGGCGGCCGACCATGGTCTGCGGCAGGCCGAGCTCGCGGCCGAGCACGCGCACTTCGTCCTTGAACAGCTCGCGCAGGGGCTCGACCAGCTTAAGGCGCATGCGCTCCGGCAGGCCGCCCACATTGTGGTGCGACTTGATGGTGTGGCTGGGGCCCCCGGCAAACGAGACCGATTCGATGACATCCGGATAGAGTGTGCCCTGGGCGAGGAAGTCCGCATCGCCGACCTTGTTCGCCTCTTCCTCGAAGACGTCGATGAAGGTGGCGCCGATGATCTTGCGCTTGCTCTCGGGATCGGTGACGCCGGCCAGCTTGTCGAGGAACAGCGACGCCGCATCCACATGCACCAGCGGGGTGTTGAAACGATCGCGAAAGAGCCCGACCACCTCGTCGGCCTCGCCTTCGCGCAGGAC
The DNA here is from genome assembly GCA_964555535.1 of uncultured Rhodospirillaceae bacterium. Lineage (GTDB taxonomy): Bacteria > Pseudomonadota > Alphaproteobacteria > UBA7887 > UBA7887 > UBA7887. The sequence continues at coordinate 4,930 of CAZKTK010000205.1, read as the reverse complement.
GCCAGTGTCGACAAAGACGCAGGTGAGACGCTCGCCGATGGCTTCGTGGATGAGCGCCGCGGCGACCGAGGAATCGACACCGCCCGAAAGCCCACAGATCACGCGACCATCGCCGACCTGCTTGCGGATCGCCGCCACCTGGCTGTCGCGATAGGCGGCCATGGTCCAGTCGCCGGAGCATCCGGCAACGGCATGGGTGAAGGCGCCGAGCAGGGCGGTGCCGTGGGGTGTGTGCACCACCTCGGGATGGAACTGGACGCCGTAATAGCGCCGCGCATCGTCGGCAATGGCGGCGAACGGCGCGCCCTCGGAGGTGGCGACGGCACGGAAGCCCTCGGGCAGTTGCGCGACGTGGTCGCCGTGGCTCATCCAGACTTGTTCGCGGTCGCCTTCGGCCCAGACCCCGTCGAACAGGGCACAATCCCCGACCACATCGACAAAGGCGCGGCCGAACTCGCGGTGCTCCGCGCCGACGACGCTGCCGCCGAGCTGCTGCACCATGGTCTGCTGGCCGTAGCAGATCCCGAGGATCGGTACGCCGAGGCCGAAAACTGCCTCCGGCGCACGGGGCGTGTTCTCGAGGGTTACCGAATCGGGACCGCCGGAGAGAATCACGGCGCGGGGCGGCTCCCCCGCCAAGGCTTCCTCGGCGTTCTGGATTGGCACAATCTCGCAATAGACGCCGGATTCGCGGACGCGCCGCGCGATCAGCTGGGTGACTTGCGAGCCGAAATCGATGATCAGGATACGGTCGGACACGGGCAATCAGGCCTCGGCAGAAATGGCGGCGCGGGCGGCGGGGGCGGTGACGCTCAGGCCGAACCAACGGCGGAAAGCCTTTATGTCGCGCGGCCTTCCGTCAAGGCCCAGGCGCTCGTCCGCCAGCGCTTCGTCGAGGGTTACGTGCCCGAGCCAGATCTGGGTTAGCAGCCGCAATGCACCGGAAATGTGCAGGTTGACGTCGTGGCCCGGGTCCTTGATGCAGAGGTCGGCCTCGCCGTCATCGAAGATCAGCCAATAGAGCCGGTGGCTGGCCGGCACGCCGGAAAACTCGAAACGGACGACGAAGCGTCCGCGAATCGGCTCTTCGGAGGCTATCGCGCGACGGCGGATATCCCACATCAGCAGGTCCGGGTCGAGATTCTCATCCGCCACCAGTTCCTGGCGCAGCCAGCGCTGGGACCAGGCGCCCATGGTCTCGATGATCGGCATGAGCTCATGTCCGGGTGCGGTGAGGTGATACTCCCAACCCCGGCCCTCCGCCTGGCGGCGTTCCACGATGCCGGCATATTCCAGCTCCTTGAGGCGCCGCGACAGCAGCGACGGCGACATGCGGGGCACGCCGCGCTGAATGTCGTTGAAGCGCACGGCGCCGCTCAATAGCTCGCGCACCACCAGCGGCGTCCAGCGTTCCGCCAGCACTTCGGCGGTGCGCGCGACAGGACAGAACTGGCCGTATCCCTTGGCTGAAGACATGGCGGGAACGTAGCGAGCACGCTCGTCAGGTGCAACTACAGAAATGAAAGTTGAACGGAAAGCATCGGCACGAGACCCTTGGTGCAATCCAACGCCCGACAAAAGGAGACGATGCGATGACCAAGACGCAAACGCTGGCACAGCTGGCCGACGAGATCGGGCCGACCCTCGCCCAGGGCGCTGCCGAGCGCGACCAAGATGCGGCATTCGTCGCGGAGAACTATGCGCTCCTCAAGAAGCACAGGGTCTTTTCCGCCCAAGTGCCAACCGAGCTTGGCGGCCAGCGTGCGGCCAGCCACAGCGAGATATGCAACTTCATTCGCATGCTGGCTCATTATTGCCCGTCGACAGGGTTGTCGCTCGCCATGCACCAGCATGTGGTCTCGGCTGCAGCGTTCAACCATCGCAACGGCAAGCCCGGCGAGGCCCTGCTGCGAAAGGTGGCCGATGACGAGGCCGTGCTGGTCAGCACCGGAGCCAACGACTGGCTTGAATCGAACGGCGAGGCACGGCCCGTAGAGGGCGGCTATCGCATCAGCGCCCGCAAGCCCTTCGGCAGCGGCTCGCCAGGCGGCGACATCCTGGTGACTTCGGCGCCCTGTCGCGACGAAGTGCTGCATTTCGGCATCCCCTTCGCCAGCAAAGGAATATCGCTGGCCGGCGACTGGGATACCATGGGCATGCGCGCCACCGGCTCGCAGACGGTCATCCTCGACGATGTCTTCGTGCCCGAGGCGGCGGTGGTGCTGAAGCGCCCGCAAGGGCTCTATCATCCGGCCTGGAACGTGATCCTGACGGTCGCCTTGCCGATCATCATGTCTGTCTATACGGGTGTGGCCGAAGCGGCGACCGAGAAGGCGATCGCCATTGCAGGCAAGCGCCATGCGGAAGATACGGTTTATCTCATCGGCGAGCTTGGCAACCATCTTGCAACGACGCAGGTCGTCCACGCTGATATGGTGCGCATCGCCAACGATCTCGACTTCGAGGTGAGCACCGAAATTGCGAATTCCGTTCTCGCGCGCAAGACCATCACGGCCAATGCCGCCTTGGCGACGGTGGAGAAGGCCATGCACGTGACGGGTGGCCCTGGCTTCTTCCGCAAGTTCGGCCTGGAACGCCTGTTGCGCGATGTCCATGCCGGCCAGTTCCATCCGCTGCCGGAGAAGCGTCAGCAGCGTTTCAGTGGGCGTCTCGCGCTCGGTATGGACCCGATCAGCGACATCGTGCGCCATGGCCTTGCCGTGGCGGCGGAGTAGGGTCATGGCGCTGCGCAGCGATTTTCTCAATGCCATGAGCCTGGCAGCAAGCACCGTCACCATCGTCACCACGGACGGGGTGGCGGGGCGCGCCGGCCTCACGGTCTCGGCCATGGCCTCGGTCTCCGCCGACATGGCGCGCCCGGCGTTGCTGGTCTGCATCCATCACAAGAGCGCCGCCGGCAAGGTGCTGCGGCGGAACGGCACCTTTTGCGTCAACCTGCTGGCGTCGGACCAATCGGCCCTATCCGACGCCTTTGGCGGGCGCGGAGGTGGTGACAAGTTCGCCGCTGCCGATTGGACAACGGGCACGACTGGCGCGCCGCGTCTTTCAGGCGCCCTTGCGACATTCGATTGTGCGGTGACCGATAGCCAGCTCGTCGGCACGCACTTCGTGATCTTCGGCGCGGTTGAATCAGCAGTTGCCGATCTGGCCCGAATGCCGCTGCTCTACGGCCGGCGCAGCTATCAGCAGCTCGCCGCCTAGGCCCAGCCGCCGGAGAACGGCATGATCTGGGCCGTGATCCAGTCGGCGCGATCGGAGGCGAGGAAAGCGATCAGCGCGCCAAGCTCGTCCGGCTTGCCGAGGCGGCCGAGCGGGATGGGGCGGACGATCTTTTTCAAGGTCTCCGGGTCGCCGATCACCTCTGGCGGAAAATAGTCCGGGTTCTCGACATAGTTCGGTGCCACTGCATTGACCTGGATGTTGTGCGGTCCCAGCTCCTTCGCGAGAGACAGAGCCATGGCATTGGCAGCGCCGCGCGCGGTCACATACATGGAATAATTTGGCAAGCCATGGAACGGCGTTGCGGATGTGATGAACACCATCTTGCCGGCGCGCCGTTCCTTCATGGCGGGCGTCACGGCCGCGGCAAGGGCATAGGGCGCCTCGACCATCGCATTCAACCCGGCGCGAAGGTCGGCTGGATCCGCATCCTCGACCTTGGCGCGGATGGCGGGAAAGGCATCGTTGTTGATCAGCACGTCGATACCGCCATGATCGCGCGTGACCTCTTCGACGATGGCGGCCGGCTCGCGCGCGGATATCATCGTGAGGCCGGCCGGCGGCTCGCCGGCGGCTTCCTCGCCCAGCGGTGCGCAGCCGAGGACGGTGGCGCCGTCCTCGGTCAACGCCCGCACGGCAGCCGGCCCGGCGAAGCGGCCCGGATTGCTGAGCAAAACAACTCGTTTGTCAGACATGGATCTGCTCCTCTCGGGTCGGCTGCCGGTGACTACTCGACGGGATGGAAAGGTGCCGGAATCAGGATCTTCGATTCCATCTTCTGCAGCAGCGGCCGGATTTTCGGTGTGAACTCTGCCCATTCCGGCCGTGACGTCAGGTCGGCGCGGCGCCGGGCGCGGTCGTCGAGGCTGTCATAGGCCCACATGTGCACGATCTGGTTGAGCGGGCCGAGTTCGGTGTGGAAATAGCCGAAGCGGTGACCCAGGACCTCCTGTTGCAGGTCCATCACCGAGTCCTGGTAGATCTTCAGCCATTCCGGATGGCTGCCGGGTTGCAGGTCGTAGGTGCGCATTTCGACAATCTTCGACATATCGTAGGTCCTCCCTGGATTGATTTTCGGCGATCACGAAAACAGCCGCTTGAAACCTTGTCAACGCGACCCGGGGCAGATATGAGCCAGTTTTCGTAGTAAAGGAGTTTTCCATGGCCGAGACATACAGGGCGCTGGTCGTCGACAAGGATGGCGACGGTGTGTCGCTGGGCATCCAGGAGCGACAGGCGGCGGATCTGCCCGAGGGCGATGTGACCATTCGCGTCGCCTATTCCAGCGTCAACTACAAGGACGGCCTGGCGACGCTCGCCAAAGGCGGGGTGGCACGCAAGCACCCGCTGGTGCCGGGAATCGATCTTTCGGGCACGGTCGCGAGTTCGAGCGATTCGCGCTTTGCCGAAGGCGACGAGGTTCTGATCACCGGCTTCGACCTTGGTGTCGCCCATGACGGCGGCTTCGCGGAACTGGCCCGGGTGCCCGGCGATTGGATCGTGCCCAAGCCCGACGGGCTGAGTTTGCGCGAGTGCATGGCATTCGGCACCGCGGGCTTCACCGCGGCGCTGGCGATTCGCGAACTGGAAGCGCGTGGGCTTACCCCCGATGCCGGCCCGGTGCTGGTTACCGGCGCCACCGGCGGCGTCGGCTCGGTGGCCGTCTCCATGTTGGCCAGGCTCGGCTACG
>CAZKTK010000204.1:0-6257 GCA_964555535.1 uncultured Rhodospirillaceae bacterium | reverse complement strand
GCAGCATCAGCGCGCCGAGAACGATGGAGAACACGGCGACCACGCAGGTAATGAGCCCGGCCTTGATGAAAGGCGCGCGAAACTCGGTCAGGTCGATTTTCGCCACCAAGCCGACGCGCAGCCTGGGGATGGGTTCATGGGCGGCAAGAACCGTCTGCGCGCGGTAGTCGTACGCGATCACAACTCCGGACCGCCCCGCGAGCGCACGGCGCATGGGCTCGGCTTCGGTGGAGGTGAGGGGAATGGTCGTCGTGGCCTGCTCGGCATGACGCAGGGGCAGGAGGAAGGCGATGGTATCCCCGTCGCGCCGACCCAGCACGAACTCGCCGGTCTCGCCGAAGCCCTGCTGACGGCTCAGGGCGCCGACGACTTGGGACAGTGTGGCCGCAACCGCATCGTCCGCATGGCCGTCTCTGTTGAGCTCGGCGTCGAATTGGGCAACCGCATCGATGAAGCGGACCTGGCTTCGGACCATTTCCACGAGCCGGGCTTGTTCCGCATTTAACGACGACTTGTAGACGGCGCCCACCGATACGATCGTGACAACTGCGCTTACCACCAGCAGTACGACAACGAAGGGGAGGAAGCGCGTTCGCGTCATATGCTGGTCGATGGGAAAGTCCTTTCCGGCCGAACGTCAGATCACCGTGGTGCCATGCCCCATTCCATATATTTCGGAATGCGCGCGTGGCCGCATAATCTTCAGCAAAAGGTGTTGTGGCGTTAGTCGGGCAGGACGTCCTCGCCATCCCCGAGGCGGGCGGGGGCGTTGATGCGCTCTTCCTGCAGCAGCACGCTGCAATGGTCGACGTCGCTCTGGCCGGCTGCGCATAGGTCGCGGTAGAGGCTGCGCACGCATTCCGCTGCCGGCAATGAGAGGCCGAGCTGGCCGGCGGTATCGCAGATCGTATCCAGGTCCTTGAGCTGCACCGAGGCGCGGGCGCCCGGCAGGAAGCGGCGATCGATCATATTGGCGCCGTGGTTCTGCAGGATGATGGAATCCGCGAAACCGCCGGAGATCGCGTCCTTTACCGCAGCCGGGTCGGCGCCGCCGGCAGCGGCCAGCAGGAGCGCCTCGGCTACCGCCGTGATGGTGATGCCGACGATGGTTTGATTGGCGAGCTTGGCGAGCTGCCCGGCGCCACTGGCACCAACGTGGGTAACGCGGCCCATGCTTTCGAGCACGGGGCGGGCACGCTCGAGCGCCGCGGCATCGCCACCCGCCATGATGGCAAGCGTGCCTTTCTCGGCGCCCGGTACGCCGCCCGAGACCGGCGCGTCGATATGGTCGATGCCGCGCTCGGCCAGTCGCGCCGCCTTGGCACGGGTGCGGTTCCACACCGTGAGCGTATGACCGGCGCCGGCGATGTTGCGGCTCATTGGCGCGCCCATCAATCCGGTTCCCAGAAGTGCGACCGTTCGTGGCATGGCTCCCTCCTCGTGTTCTCCCGGCGCCAGTATAGGGGGCCACCCTTGTCGCCACAGCGGCGATATGCATGATGCCAGAACCTTTTTTTCGAGAGGCTCACATGATTCGCACCACCCTGCTCGCCCTTGCCCTTTCCTTGCATGCCTGGATCGCCACGGCGCAGCAGGAAGAAGCCGGCGATGTGGTCGTGGCACGCGTCTGGGAAGTGGAGATCATGCTCTCCGAGGTCATGACGGCGATCTATTCCATGCCGCCCGAGGAGCGGGGCAAGCATCACCCCGAAGTCTTGTACGAGCGGACCCTGGACCGTCTGGTCGAGGGCGCTCTGGTCTACCACGCAGCGCTCGAAGCGGGCCTCGCCGACGACCCGCGGCTGCAGCGCCGGCTGCGGCTCATCGAGCGACAGGTGCTGTCCGATGCCTATCTGCAGACATCCCTGGCGGGGCGGGTCGACGACGCATTTCTCTCCGAGCGCTATGACGCCTACGTTGCCGGCGCGGCCCAGCGCAAGCAATACCACGCACGCCACATCCGCACCGCCGACGAAGCCGCCGCGATCGCCGTCAAGGCGCGCATCGATGCGGGCGAAAGCTTCGAGGATGTCGCCCGCAGCCTCAATTACACCGGCGCCACGCGTGGCGGCGACCTTGGCTTTTTCGACGACAGCAACATGGTGCCGGAGATCGTCGAGGTGGCGGCGAGGATGGCTGTCGGCAGCGTCTCCGAACCTTTCGAGAGCCAATATGGCTGGCATCTTTTGAGCCTTGAGGCGGTACGCCCGGCGCCGGTGGCGAGCCTGGACGAAATGCGCGAGCAGCTCACAAACGACGCCTGGCAGGATCTGCGCGCGGCCGAGGTCGAGGCTTTGCGCCTAGCGGCACCGATCAGCCGCTTCGGGCGCCAGGGCGAGCAGGCGGCCGAATAGACCATGGCCGGCAAGATTTCTCCTTTGGCACCCCCTGCCTTTCCGGCGTTGCCCGCGATCGACGGTGTGCGGCTAGGCGCCAGTGCTTGCGGTATCCGCTATCGCCAGCGGACCGATCTCATGATGGCGCTGTTCGATCCAGGCACCACGGTCGCCGGCGTGTTGACCCGTTCGCTGACCGCCTCGGCGGCGGTGCACTGGTGCCGCGATGCCCTGGCCGGGGGTGCGGCGCGTGCGCTGGTGGTCAATTCCGGCAATGCCAATGCCTTTACCGGCGGCGAAGGCGATCGCGCCATGCGGCGCACCGTCACGGCCGCGGCGCGGCTTGCCGGCTGTTCCGAATCCGAGGTGTTCGTGTCCTCGACCGGTGTCATCGGCGAGCCCCTGCCGGTCGACAAGATCGAGGAGGCATTGCCGGCGCTAGCCGGGCAACTCTCGGCCGATGCCTGGGCGCCGGCGGCAGAGGCGATCATGACCACCGACACCTTCGCCAAGGGCGCGGTGCGCACCTGCGAGATCGACAGCCGGCCCGTCACGCTGGTCGGCATTGCCAAGGGCTCGGGCATGATCGCCCCGGACATGGCGACCATGCTCTCCTACATCGCCACCGATGCCACCCTTCCTGCCGAGCTGATGCAGCGCCTTCTGGCCTCGGCGGTCGACAAGTCGTTCAACGCCATCACCGTCGACAGCGATACCTCGACCAGCGACACGGTGTTGCTGTTCGCCACCAGGAAGGTTGCGGCCCCGGACTTCGATGGCATAAGCGACCGCCGCCTCGTCGGCTTCCGCCGCGCCCTTGACGACCTCTGCCGGGACTTGGCGCAGCAGATCGTGCGCGACGGCGAGGGCGCGAGCAAGTTCGTGACCGTGAAGGTCAGTGGAGCCGCAAGCCGCCAGGCCGCCAAGCGCATCGCCATGTCGATCGCCAATTCGCCCCTGGTGAAGACCGCGATCGCCGGCTGCGATCCGAACTGGGGGCGCATCGTCATGGCGGTCGGCAAGGCCGGCGAAAAGGCTGAGCGCGACGCGCTCGAGATCGTCATCGGCGGCTTCCCCATCACCGAGGGCGGCACTGCCCGGGCCGACTACGACGAAGGCCCGGTGGCAGAGTACATGAAAGGCGATGAGATCGAGATCGCCGTAGACGTGGGCGTCGGCCGGGGCAGGGCCACGGTTTGGACCTGCGACCTGACCCACGGCTATATCGAGATCAACGCCGACTACCGTTCATGAGTTTCGTGCCCATCGCCAGCGAGCGGCTCGATATCCGGCCGCTCGTTGCCAGCGATGCGGCAGCGCTGTTCAGCCTGCTCGACGACGGCGAGATCGCCCGCCAGACACCGGGCCTGCCGCGCCCCTACGGCTTTGACATGGCGGTGCGCTGGATCGCCGAGTCCCGCCCGAGCCTCTATGCCGGCGAGGAGTTCCTGCTCGGCGCTTTCACGCGGGACGGGGGCAAGCTGGCGGCCGTGGTCAAGCTGGCGCTCGATCCGGCCCGGCCTGAGGCGGAGATCGGCTATTGGGTCGAGGCGCGCCACCGTCGCCGGGGCATCGCCGGCGAGGCGGTACGCAAGGTGGCCGCCTTCGCCTTCGCCACGCTCGGCCTCGAGCGCCTTACGGCGGGTGTGCTCGATGGCAACGAGGCGAGCCTGCGGGTGCTGGCCAATGCCGGCTTTCGCGAGACCCGCAAGGGAGAGATCGGTGAGCGTGCCGCCAGTTTTCATTGCCTCGATGCGGTGCCGGCCAAAGGCCTTCCGCTTTATGTCGCTGCCGTCGCCATGATCGACGACTATGGCCGCGTGCTGCTTGCCAAGCGCCCGGCCGGCAAGGCCATGGCCGGGCTTTGGGAGTTTCCCGGCGGCAAGATCGAGCGCGGCGAGCGGCCGCGCGCGGCACTGGCCCGCGAGCTGTCGGAGGAGCTGGCAGTGGAAGCGAGCCTCGGCGACCTATGGCCCTACGCCATTGCCAGCCATGCTTATGCGGAGGTTCAGTTGCTTATGCCGCTGCTGCTGTGCCGGCGCTGGTCGGGCACCCCTGAGCCGCGCGAAGGTCAGAGCATCGCCTGGGCCACGGCAAAGGCGCTGGCGCGCTTTCCCATGCCGGCCGCCGATGCGCCGCTCGTCGAAGAACTATCGCCCCTGCTTGCGCCCTAACATTTCGCCGAGTGGCACCGCTCCGCTTCCCGGCGCCAAGGGTTGCGGCTGGTCCGGGTGCGGCTTCCAGGCGGTCAGGGTCAGCAGCTCGAAGCTCGCCGGCACCCGTCCGTCCTCGCCGCCAAAGCGATCCCGGTAAAGCGCCATGGCGGCGCCCAGGCGCTGCCGCGACAAGGGCAGGCGAGGGCGCCGCACAAGGACATTGCTTTCGCCCATCCCGCGCAAGTCGGCGAGCAGGCGCAGCGGTTCCTCGTAGCGCACGGTCACGATCTCGGAATCGATCACCGGCAGGGCCAAGCCGGCGCGCTGCAGTAGACCGCCGGCATCGCGGATATCGACGAACGGCGAGATGCGCCCGCCTATGCCCGTCTCCACAAGCTCCGTCTCGTCCAATACGGCGCGCAGCTCGGCCAGGGTGCCACCGCCGAACAAGGTGACCAGCAGCAGCCCGTCAGGCTTCAAGCACGCTGCGGCCTGAGCAAGAGCGCCGGGGAGATCATTGGTCCAATGCAGCGAGAGCACGCTGGTAACAAGGTCGAAAGCACCGGCACGAAAGGGCAGTCGTTCCTCATCTGCAACAACGCGAGTTCCCGCAGCACCGCGCAGCATGGCCTCCGAGAGGTCGCATTGCACGAGGCTGTCGACCAGACCTGCGGGCAGGGCGCGGGCGAGTATGCCGCTGTGGCAGCCAAGGTCGAGCCCGCGCGCAAAGTTGCGTCGCACCTCGCCGAGCCGTTCGGCAAGGCGTGCGGCCGCCTCGGCGAAGAGAAAGTCGTGCGCGGCGAAGTCCGCCGCCGCGCGTTGACGGCGCCGGCGCAGCAGGGCGCGGTCGAAAATCTCGGGCACGCTCACGACGGGCGCGATCCGGTGTAGACTGTGCACATCATGGATGCGTTATACCCGAGACCGGGCGCCGGTGCGCGTCGGCGCCTTGTGCAAGCCGGCAAGGGTCTGCTCGACCTGCTGCTGCCGGGCCATTGCATGGCCTGCCGGGCGCCGACCGACGCACCCGGCCAATTGTGCGGCGATTGCTGGGCCGAGGTCGACTTCCTCACCGCTCCGCTTTGCGCGCGTTGCGGCATCCCGTTCGATTACGACCTCGGTGATGACGTGCTCTGTCCGGGCTGCCTGGCCTCGCCGCCCGCTTTCGACCTGGCCCGTGCCGCGATGCGCTACGGCCCCGTGGCGCGCCGCCTGGTGGTTGGCCTCAAACACGCCGATCGCACTCACCTGGCGCCGGCGCTGGCGGCGTGGATGGGTCGTGCCGGCGAGGCGTTGCTGGCGGACGCGGATCTGTTGATACCGGTACCGCTGCATCGCCGGCGGCTGCTGTCGCGACGCTTCAACCAATCGGTGCTTTTGGCTCGGCGGCTGGGCAGGGATACCGGTCTGCCCGTGGTGGCGGATGCCATGCTTCGCCGCCGCGCCACGCCGCCCCAGGCCGGCTTGAGCCGCAACCAGCGTCGCCGCAATGTTGCCGCGGCCTTTGCCGTCAGACCCGCCCGCAAGGCGCTGATCGAAGGCCGCCGTCTGGTGTTGATCGACGACGTGCTGACCACCGGCGCGACCGCAGCCGCTTGCGCCCGAGTGCTCAAGCGCGCCGGCGCCGATCACGTCGCCGTGCTCACCCTTGCCCGGGTCGTGCTGGAGGATTAGATAGGAGCCACTGCCGCCGCGGCTGGGGCTGGCTGGGCGGCCAGCCGCAAACAATAAGGGATGCGAGATGGCGAAAGTGGAGATCTACTCG
>CAZKTK010000203.1:0-6266 GCA_964555535.1 uncultured Rhodospirillaceae bacterium | reverse complement strand
GGCCAGGATGGCGAGAATGTAGGTGACGCCCACGGGCTCGAACATGCGTCCCGCGACACCCGACAGCGACAGCAGCGGCACGAAAGCCAGCGCCACGATGAACGAGGCATAGACCACAGAACCGCGCACCTCCATGGAGGCGTTGAAGACCACCTGGCGCACGGGCAGGGGCGCCTCGCTGCGGCGGTTCTCGCGCAGGCGCCGGAAGATGTTCTCGGTATCGATGATGGCGTCGTCCACCACTTCGCCAAGCGCGATGGCAAGCCCGCCCAGCACCATGATGTTGAGATTGACACCCGCCTGCAGCAGCACGATGACCGCGGCGACCAGCGACATCGGGATGGCCATGGCCGAAATGAACGCCGTGCGCATGTTGAAGAGGAAGAGCAGCAGCACGGCCAGCACCAGCGCTGCGCCGACCATCAAATGCTCCGATATGCCTTCCAGCGAGCGCTCGATATAGCCCGCCGGGCGGAACAGGTCGTCGTGCAGCTCGACGCCCTGGACAGCGAAGACGGGGTTCAGCTCCGCAAGTGCGGTATCGATATGGCGGCTGACCGCGAGGGTGTTGGCGCCGAACTGGCCGATGATCATCACCACCACGCCCGGCGTTCCGGCGACCGTTGCTTTGCTAAATGGCGGCGTGGCGCCATCGGTTATCTCGGCGACCATGGACAGGGGCAGCGCCTGGCCGCCGGCGTCCTGAACCACGAGGCCGGCAAGGGCTTGCCGCGTCAAGGCCTGGCCCTCGGTGCGCAGGGCGAGCTGTTGCGTGCCGGTCTGCACGAAGCCGCTGCCGCGCCGGTCCACGGCGCCGTCCACGGCCGCCGCCACGTCGGCGAGGCTCAGGCCATGGCGAAGCAGGGCCTCCGGGTCGGCCTGCACCTGCACCTCGCGCACATCGCCGCCGAAGACATTGACGTCGGCCACGCCCTCGACGCGCAGTAGGCGCGGCTTGATGGTCCAGTCGGCCAGGCTGCGCAGGTCGGCCAGGCTGCGCTCCTCCGCCGTCAGCCCGATGGTCATCACCGTCGCCGATGACGAGGTGAAGGGCACCATGGTGGGTGCCGCCACGCCCGGCGGCATCTCGGTGTCGAGATGGGCCAGGCGTTCCGAGACCATCTGTCTGGTACGCAGGCGATCGCTCGATTCCGTGAAGAGCAGGTTGACCACGGAAAGACCCTGGATCGATTGCGAGCGCACCGCCTCGATGCCGATCAGCCCGCCGAGCGCGGTCTCGATGGGCCGCGTTACCAAGAGTTCGACCTGCTCCGCCGCATAGCCGGGCGCTTCGGTCTGGACGATCACCAGCTTGGGGGAGAACTCCGGAAAGATGTCGAGGCTGGCAAAGAACAATTGCCAGGCGCCATAGGCTAGCAGAAGGAAGGCCAATACGGTCACCACGCCGGCCTGGCGCACAGAGGCATTTACGATGTTGGAAAGCATGGCCGTGCGGAAACCGTCCAAGGCGTTGGGATGGCGCGGAGTGTAGCCGCTGAGGCGCCATTCCGGCTACTGCAATAGAGACATAGCCCACAGCGCCGGTGTGAGGCGCTTAATAGCGGGCCCCGGGCTTCGGGCGTATGAATGATACCAGCGAGATTGAGAGCGGTTTGGAACGGGAATCAAAGGAGACCGTCATGTCCACAGCACAGATGACCGGCCCGAGCCTTACCTTTGCCGCCTTTTCCGCGACCGCCATCGCCGTCTTGGCCGGCGCCCTCGCCGCCGCGATCCTCGGCTGCTGACGCGTTACGCCGCTTGCGCCGCGGCACGCCCGTCAGGCGTGCGCGATGCCTTGCGCATATCGCTGCGCACATGTTCGGTGCTGTAGCCGTTGAAGAGGTGACCGAGCAGGCCGCGATCCAGGTCCGAGGTGCTGAACATCCAATCCGCGATCGGGAAAGTGAGGTTCATGTTGCGCTCCATCATGATCGATTGGTCGTGATGGGCCGTGTGATGGCGGCGGATGGTGTTGACGAAGGGGCAATTGCGCACGAACCAGCTCTCTTCCACATGGCAGCAGAAGTGCATGAACTCGTAGACCAGATACATTCCCGTGGTGGTGCACATCAGAAGCCAGCCCACATTGGCCGAGATCAGCCAACCCAGGAATAGCGCCCCGGGAATTGACATCAGCGTAAAGACCACCAGCGCATAGGGCGGGAAGAAGGTGACGCGCCAGTCTTTCTGCCCGGCAAAGCGCATCTCGCTGTCCGTGAAGAACTGGTGATGCATCAGGGTGTGACGGGTGTAGATGGCGCGCAGCGCCTTGTTCTTCTGCGGCCGGTGCATGACGTAGGTATGCAGGAACCACTCGAAGGTATTGCAAATCAGGAACACCACGGGAATGGTCAGCCACTCCCACCAGGCGACGGCGGAGATGTGGGAGATGAAGATAATGTAGGCCAGGATGCCGATGGTGTAGATCACCGCCACATGCAGGAAGCCGTTATACCAGCCGTCGATGCGGCGGCGATATTCGGCCCGGTAGGCCTGCTGGCGATCGCTCATGTCGCTGCTGACAAGTTCCATGACTCTCTCCACCGTGATTTGGGCCGAACATTAGAGCGTGTCGCGGTTAATTGGAACCGGTTTGACCGGCCTCAGCGCCGTCCTGGCTAGGCGCGCGTCGCCGCGCGATGTGGGCGCATCGGGCAAGGCGCGCAACGACGCCAGGGCGTCGCTGAGGCCGGCCTCTGGTGGCCCAATGAGGCTTTTCGGATGCGTCACGACGCTTGGCCGATGCCTCACATCGCCCGGCGCGCCGCTCCTGCCCGAAAAGCCACCTTGGACCATCAAACCGGCTCCAATTAACCGCGACACGCTCTAAAACCCTTCAGTCGCTCTATGTGCCGACGGTGAGTGTGCCGGTCAGCCGGCGCAACGTGGCGAGCAGGCTGAGTGCGGTAATGCGGCCCGTGCGTGGGTTCTCCTCGCTCGGCACGTTTTCGATGGTCATGGAGAAACGCGCGCTGTCGGCCTCGACCTCAATGTGATGAGAATTGCGGTCGAGCGCCGGGTCGGCCCAAATCTCGAGATGGGTGCGCTCAGGGCCGATGCCGGCGAGGCTGAGTGCCGCGGCGACATTCACATTGGCGGGGAAGCCTCGGGCGCCGTCGCGGGCGTTGCCGTCGAATATCTTCAAGGGTGCGGTCAGGTCGTCCAGACGAATGTCATGCTCGGTCAGATAGGGCGCGCCCGCCAAGGATGCCGGCGGTTTGCGCGTGGTCATGCGAACGCTTGCGATCTCGCCCTCGGCCGCCGCGCGCACCGCGTCAAGGCCGAGCAGGGCGCCGGTCGGGGCGATGATGCGCCCGCCGCTTCGCTCCGCCAGCCCGATCAGGTCTTCATTGGCCAGCAGGGCGCCGATGCTGGCCGGTATCAGCGTGCGGCCGGCTGCCAGCGCCGGCGCGGCGATATCGCAAAAGACCTTGGCAGGGGCGCATTCGACAATGACATCAGCACGATCGGGTAAATTTCCCGCTGCCGTCACGACAGGCGGGGCCGTGAATCGCTCCACACGCCGTCTTGCTCGTTCGAGATCCCTTGCTGCAACCGTGGCGAGCGTGAGGCCGGGGATGCCTGTATCGAGGCTGCGCGCGACGGCCATGCCGATGGCGCCAAGACCGGCCACGCCGATCCGCAACGATGATGCGCCGTCCATCATCGATATCTCCCGGTTTGTGTGTGCTGAGGCAGAATACTCATGGTTTCCGCCATTCTTGGCGGCTTGTTCGGGTCAGTCAATCGAACCATTGGCCTGCAGCGGCGAATTCGACCTATTTGCGCAAGCCTCTCGACAAATGGGTTCCAAGGCCTACAATTTTACTTGTCGGGGCCGGTTCCGCTTGCGGCGGGCGCTCGGATGGGGAAAGATTGAAACTGGCGATCGAGAG
The DNA here is from genome assembly GCA_964555535.1 of uncultured Rhodospirillaceae bacterium. GTDB lineage: Bacteria > Pseudomonadota > Alphaproteobacteria > UBA7887 > UBA7887 > UBA7887. The sequence continues at coordinate 2,367 of CAZKTK010000203.1, read as the reverse complement.
CGGGCACGCATGTATCGTTCAAGTGACGTAATCAGGCCTAAGACCAAGATACGCGTCGAATTGCAGCAGGGCGACGGAACGGCGCTTGACGGGTATGTTTTCGTGGCCGGGCATGAGCGCGTGCTCGACCTGTTGAATGGCAAGGAGCCGTTCCTGCCCTTCGAGCACTCGGACGGCCGCTACGTGATGATCAACAAGCAGGTCATCGCGTTCGTCTGGCCCCAGGACGAGAAGTGGATGGGGGCGACGTACAAACCGGCACCATTGGACCCGACCGCCGTCAGCCAGAGAGTGTCGGGTGGCTAGTCCGCAGGCCTGACATGCAACGAACATTGTGGATCTTTGAAGCGACTCTGCCTGCGGCATGGGCGATGGCAGGTGCTTTGTTGTTGGCGGCGCCGGCATCGGCGGATTTCGATCATGCCCTGGCCGCCTATGAGCGCGGCGACTATGTCACGGCGCTGCGCGAATTCACCCCCCTGGGCGAGAACGGCGATCCCCAGGCCCAGTTCAATCTGGGCTTGATCTATGACAACGGTCTTGGCACCGAGGAAGACGATTCCGAGGCCGCGCGCTGGTATCGCATGGCGGCAGGCCACGGCCATGTGCGGGCGCAGACCAATCTCGGGGTGCTCTATCAGTCGGGCAGCGGCGTGGCGCAGGATTTCGGCCAGGCGCTGGCCTGGTACCTGATGGCCGCCGACAAGGACTACGCGCTTGCGCAATACAATCTCGGTGTGCTGTACGAGCGCGGGCTTGGCGTCGGCGCGGACCGCGAGACGGCGCAGCAATGGTATCGCCGGGCGGGCGAGGGTGGCGATGCGGAGGCCGCGGCCCGGCTCGGGCTGATGCTGGCTGATGGCAGCGACCCCACGGGCTATGCGGAGGCACGCAAATGGCTGGCGCAAGCTGCGGAGGCGGGATTCGCGGCGGCGCAAACCCGGCTCGGCGAGCTTCTCGACGACGGCCTCGGCGGCGAAGAGGATCTCGATGCCGCCCGCCGCCATTATCTCGCCGCAGCCGATCAGGGCGACACCAACGCGCTCGCGGATCTCGGCCTGCTTTATTACCTCGGGCGCGGTGTCGATCAGGATCATGTCGCGGCCTTGCGCTATTTCCGGCTTGCCGCCCAGGGCGGCAATGTGGCTGCGCAGTTCAATGTCGGCGGCATGTACGAATATGGGGAAGGCGTGCTGGCCAACCCGGCCATCGCGGCCGAGTGGTACCTGCTTGCCGCCGAAGCCGGCGATGCCGATGCCCAGGTGGCGCTGGGGCGGCTCTACGAATCCGGTGCCGGGGTGGAGCGCAATCCCAGCCAGGCCGAGGCGTGGTATTTGCGCGCGGCCATGGCGGATCATCCCGAAGGGCAGTTCCGGTACGGCTATGTGACCTACCGCAGGGGCGGCGAGTTGCGGTATCAGGAGGCGATGGCCTGGTTCCTCAAGGCGGCAGCCGGCGGCGATATCCGCGCCCAGTACAATCTCGGCGTCATGCATGAGAGCGGCCACGGCACGGGCATGGACGTGGCCCAGGCGCAAGACTGGTACAAGGCGGCGGCGGGGGGCGGGCACCTCGGTGCGCAGTTCCGCCTCGGCGTGTTGCATAGCGGCGATCGCGCCAGTACTGCCGATCTGCAGATGGCGATGGACTGGTACCGCATGGCGGGCGAGGACGGGCATGCGCTGGCGCAAGTCAATCTCGGCATGCTTTATCTGAACGGCCGCGGCGTCGATACCAATCTCTCCCAGGCCGCGTCCTGGTTCCGCAAGGCGGCGGAGGCAGGAGCACCCAGTGGAACTCGGTGGCCTTTTGCGGCCGCGTCCTGGTTCCGCAAGGCGGCGGAGGCAGGAGAGCCGACTGGGCAGTACAATCTCGGTATCCTGCTGTCGAAGGGCCTCGGCGAGGAGCGCAGCGCGGTACGCGCGCTGATGTGGCTCATGCTGGCCTCGGACGGCGACTACGGTCCCGCCGACGATGCCCTGGTCAAGCTCGAGGAGACCACCAGCCAGGCAGAACGCGACGCCGCCAGGCGCCTCGCCAACAACTGGCAGCGTTCGGCAGAACGTTAAGTATCAGAAATACTTATATCGAAATCTTCCAGCGATATCTCCTTGAGCGTCGCGCGGTGATGCACGGCCTCGAAGGGGAAGCGGCGGGTGGCATCGAAGCCCACCTTGGCGCCGAGATAGTCCGGGAAGCTCGGGTTGAGACCGTGGCCGAAGGTCCTATCCACGGTGACGATGCCATGGGCCGGGTCGAGCCGCGTCGCCATGGCCCATTCCACATCGGCCGGGTTGCGAATGTCGACATCGTCATCCACCACGGTAACCATCTTCAGGGGCGGGAAGGCGGCGAAGGTGGCGAGGA
>CAZKTK010000202.1:0-6307 GCA_964555535.1 uncultured Rhodospirillaceae bacterium | reverse complement strand
GATTGAGGATGTCGGCGCCGATCCACCAGGTGATGAAGATGTTCCAGCCGCCCTGATCGACGGGATCCGAGATGGCGCGCCTGGAGGTCAGGGTGCTCCAGTCCATGGCCTGCAGTTCCACATTGACGCCGATCTCGCGCAGCAGCTGGGCAGTGACCAGTGCCGCGCCGTTGTTGATGGGAATGTCGGTCGCCTGCAGGATGACCACGGGCGTGCCGTCATAGCCGGACTCCTGAACGAGAGCCCGCGCCTTGTCCAGGTCCTGGCCCATCAGCGCCTCGGAAGCGACATCGCTTTCGAGCGGCGTGTCGCAGCCGAAATAGGCGGGGCAGATGCCGTAATAGGCGGGATTGCCGATCACGGCCTGTAGATAGTCCGCCTGGTTGACCATCCACAGCACGGCTTGGCGCATTTTTGGATTGTCAAAGGGTGGCAGCGCGTGGTTGAGGCGAATCCAGCCTTGCTGGCCGAGCGGATCGAGGCTCTCGACCTTGACACCCGGCGCGCGCTCCATGATCGGCAGGAGATCGTGGGGCGGCAGTTCGAAATAGTCGATCTCGCCGGCCATCAGCGCGTTCATCGCCGTCGCCGCGTCGGGGATATAGTGCCATTCGACCCGGTCCACCAAGGGCTGCTTGCCGCCGGCGGCGAAGCTCGGCGCCTCCGCGCGGGGCAGGTAATCCGGGTTGCGCACATAGACCACCTTGGCGCCTGGCACCCACTCGTCCGCCACGAACAGGAAAGGCCCGGAACCGATAATCTCCGGCACCTGCTCGAAGGGGTCCGTCTGGGCCAGACGCTCCGGCATCATGAAAGGCACGTTGGAGCTGATCTTGCCGAGGGATTCCAGTACCAGCCCGTAAGGCGCGGACAGCACCAGCTCGAAGGTGCTCGCATCGACGGCCCGCAGCTCTGCTGTCGCGTCCATGAGCTTTTGGCCCATGCCGTCGCGCGCGCCCCAACGCTTGATGGAAGCAACGCAGTCGGCGGCCGTGACGGGGGCGCCGTCGTGCCAGAGCAAGCCGTCGCGAAGGGTGAACGACCAGGTCAGGCCGTCTTCGCTGACCGACCAGCTGTCGACCATCTGCGGCTGCACCTCGAGGTTCTCGTCCAGCGCGAACAGCGTGTCGTAGACCATATAGCCGTGATTGCGGGTGATATAGGCCGTGGTCCAGATCGGATCGATGTTCTTCAGGTCCGCGTGCGGCACCACCTTGAGAACCGTCTCCGACCACGCCGGCGTCGCACCCAGCAGCAGCGCCGCCATCACTCCAAGCCACAATCGCTTCATTGCCTTGCCCTCCCGGTTCGCTTCGGCGCGGCGACTATAGCACTTTGCGCGGCGAGTGGTTGGAAAGGCGCGCGCTATTCGGTAAGAAAGGCGCCCATGCCCGTCCTGTTGTTCATCGTCTTCGTCGACCTCGTCGGTTTCGGCATCATCATTCCGTTGCTGCCGTTCTATGCCGAACATTTCGGCGCTTCGCCGCTGGCCGTGACCCTGCTCATGGCCATCTATTCCGCCATGCAGTTTCTGGCGGCACCGCTGCTCGGCGCCTTGTCGGATCGGTATGGGCGTCGCCGGGTGATCGCCCTGAGCACGTTCGGTGCCGCCTTGGGCTATCTGGTGATGGGGCTGGCGGGCTCATTGGTGATGCTCTTCCTGGCGCGCGCGGTGGCCGGCGCCATAGCCGGCAACATCGCTGCCGCCCAGGCCTATATTGCGGATGTCACGGCGCCTGAGGACCGCGCCAAGGGCATGGGCCTGTTCGGCGCCGCCATGGGCTTCGGTTTCATTGTCGGCCCGGCCATCGGCGCTGTCCTGGCCGGTGGCGGCGACACGGTGAATTACACCTTGCCGCCATTTGTCGCCGCTGCAACTTCGGCATTGGCAGGCATATTGGCCCTTGTTGCGTTGCGCGAGACGGGGGTGGCTGCATCGCCGCGCCGGTTGAGCTGGCTGGCGCCCATCAGCGCCGCGGTCGGCAATGCAGATCTCAGGCCGCTTGCAGTGACCTTGTTTCTCGTCGTATTCGCCTTTGCCGGCCTGGAGACCACCTTCGCGCTGTGGGCGGAGCGGCAGCTCGATTGGGGCCCGCGCGAGGTGGGGGCCCTGTTCGCCGGCGTTGGCGTGGTGGCGGTAATCGTCCAGGGCGGCCTGGTCGGCCGGCTCAGCCGCCGCCTCGGCGAGGAAGCGGTGGTGATGATCGGCATCGTCGCCCTGGTTGCGGGCTTCGCGCTGCTGCCCACCGCGACGACCTTGGCGCCTACCCTAGTCGCCATGGTGCTGCTGGCCGGCGGCTTCGGCTTGGCCAATCCGGCCCTTGCCAGCCTGGTCTCACGCCGAGCCGCTGCCGACGCGCAAGGCGCCAGCCTGGGGGTTGCCCAGGCCGGCGCCAGCCTCGGTCGCATCTTCGGCCCGGCGCTCGCCGGCGTCTTGTTCACAAACGGCGGCCAGGCGCTGCCCTATGTCGCCAGTGCCGCCATCCTCGTCGTGGTGGCAGCTTTTTGGCAACGGACGCGGCGCCTGGCCCCCGAGTAGGACGTCAGTCGGTAACCGCCTGATAGATCGCCGCGTGGACCTTGGTTTCGATCTCGGGTGTGCGCACGCCGAGCTGCCTGAGCATGACAATGCTCATGTTCTCGACCGGATCGATCCAGAAGCGGGTGTTGAAGATGCCCGCCCACATATATTCGCCGACCGAGCCAAGCTCGTTCTGTCCCGCCTCGGACTTGATGCCGAAGCCGAGGCCGAATTTGTCGCCGAGATTGCCGACCGCCAGCGGGCTGTAGACATCCCAGACGCTCAGCTCGCCGATGTGGTTGGACGACATGAGCTCAACCGATTTCGGGCTCAATATGCGCGCGCCGTCCAGCGTGCCGCCATTGAGGAACATCTGCATGAAGCGCAGATAGTCGGCCGCAGTGGAGCTCAAACCCCCGCCGCCGGCAAAGAAGGTGCGCTGGTCGGAATAGGGCAGGGCCGCACCGAACACGAACGGACCCCAGGTGATGGTCTCGTCGGAGGCCGGTGTCAGGCTGCCGTCTTCGCCCGGGATGTAGAGGCTCGAGACCCGCGCACGCTGAGCGTCCGAGATGAAGAACTGGGTGTCGGTCATGCCCAGCGGCGCGAAGATGCGCTCCTGGAAGAATTGGTCGAGAGGCATGCCCGAGGCAACCTCGACCACATGGCCCAGCACGTCGGTATTGAGGCCATAGGCATAGGCCTCGCCCGGATGGTGGATAAGCGGCAGCTTGCCGAGCTTCTTGACCATCTCGCCGATGGTTCCGGGTGTCGGCGCCAGGCCGTTATAAATGCCCGCTTCCGCGTAGATGGTCGTGATCGGCTCCATGCCCCAGAAGCGGTATGTGATACCGGCCATATGGGTCAGCAGATCGAGAATGGTGATCTCGCGCCGCGCCGGCTCGGTGGTGTAGCCAGCGGAAGGATCGGCGGGATCGTTGAGCACCAGCACCTGGGGCTCGGCAAACTCCAGAATGAACTTGGAGACCGGGTCGGTCAACAGCAGCTTGCCTTCCTCGTAGAGCATCATGATCGCCGTGCTGGTCACGGGCTTGGTCATGGAGGCGATGCGGAAAATCGCATCCTCGCGCATAGGCTCGCCCGGGTTCAGCTCACCGAAGGTTTCCAGGTAGACGATCTTGTTCTCGGAGGCGACGCCGACGACCGCACCGGCCAGGCGTCCGGCCTCGATGTAGGAGTCGATGGCCTCGCCCACACGCGCCAAGCGATGCGAAGACAGGCCGGCCTGCTCCGGTGCTGCGCGCTCGAGATCGGCGGCAAATGTCGAGGCTGCGAGTAAGAATACGGCCGCGCTGGACGGCAGAATTCCGGCGGAAATCCGCTTGAACATGGTTCCTCCCCTATATGTTCACGGCGCTCTTGTTTGGGCGCCCGGGCGCGGTATGGCGGCAGAGATTCCGGTTGCGCAACCGGATTCTCTACGGTCGCGCGACCATCAGCCAGAACACCACGACAAGTGCCAGGAAGGCGGGCCAGCCGAGGGTGAACCAGGCGCGCATGTGGCGGTGGTAGGCATCGGGGAGGGCCGTGCCCTCGCGTGCTGCGGCGGCAGCCAGGCGGCTCATGCGGATTTGCAGGCGCACAACGGGCAGCCAGCAGGCGCCCGCCAGCGCATAGAGCCCATAGACCCAGAGCAGCCAGGTCTCGGTGGGGTCGTAGCCCACCTCGTAGACCAGCCAGAGACCAGACAGCGGCTGGAAGATTACCGCCGGGGTGGTGAACAGCCAGTCCGCGACCACGGCATGGCGGGTGGCAAAGGAGATAGCAGCCACGTCGCCGCCGCGGTTGGCGCGCCAGACGACGAAGGCGGTACCGAGCCCGGTGCCGAAGACCACGGTGGCCGAGAGAATGTGCAGCACTTTGACGATCTCGTAAGCGCTCATTTGTCATGCTCGATCGCCATCAGGATCAGCGAGGCGATGGCCACTGGCACGGTCTTGACCAAAGGCCCGAGCGGCGCCAGCCAGAGCAGCGGCGCTGCGATGCTCAGCCAGGCGAGGTAGCCGAGCGTCGCCGCCACCTGGAGGCCGCAGAACAGGCGCACCCGCCAGCCGAACAGCAGCGGCAGACCGAGCGCCACATCCATCGCCGCCGGTGCCAGGCCGAGCCAGGCGCGAAAGCCCTTGAGTATCTCGGCGATGGTCAGCGGCTCCGGCCCCGAGGCGACGATCTCCGCCCGTGCCGGTGTATCGAGCAGGCGCACGATGCCAGCCGCGAAGTCGTCCATGTGAATGGGCTGGAAGCGCTGATTGCCGTCACCGACGACGGGGATCGCCAGCGGCAGTGCCGCTATGGCGCGGAACAGCGATGTGCCGCCATAGGAGCCAGCCGGCGTGTATACCAGCGATGGCTTGACCACCGTCCAGTCGAGATCGAGTTTGGCAAGGTGAAGATCGGCGGCATGCTTGCTGTCGGCATAGGCCGTGCCGGCGCCGGGATCAGCGCCCAGCGCCGAGATTTGCACCACCTTGCGCACGCCCGCAGCAACGCAGGCATCGAACAGAGCGATGGGTGCCGCGGTATGCACTGCATTGGTCACCGCATCGCTTGCTTGCAGGATACCTGCGCAATTGATCAGCGCATCGATGCCGGCCAGGCGCGGTGCCCAGGTCTCGGGCGTCACATCGTGGCGGAATTCGCAGCCCACCGCCCCGCAGCCCGGAAACATGCGCACCGCTCGTGCCGGATCGCGGACGGCGCAGACCAATTCATGGCCTTCCGCCAGCAGCCGCGCTGCAAGGTGGCGACCGAGGAAGCCCGTAGCACCTGTAAGCAGGACACGCATCGTCTCAGCACTCCCAGCCGTCAGCGCCCGTCCCGGACGGCAGAGCCGCATCCGACGCCTCGACCCAGGCAGCGATGTCGTCATGCACGACGCCGGCCTGCAAGTCGCGCAGCAGCATGTGGTAGCCCTCAGGATAGACCGCAACGCGATGGTGGCCGTTGAGCCGGCAGAGCATGTCGCGCGTTGGCGCCTCCGGAATGATCTCGTCGCGTGCGCCGTAGAGAACCAGCAGCGGGCGGGTGATGACGGGTGCGGCTGCAAGAGCCGCATCCATCAGATTGACCACGCCCCACATGGCATCGACACGCGTGCGCTTGATGACCAGCGGGTCAGCGCCGAGCGCGCGCAGCATATCGATATTGTCCGACGGCGTGATGTTGAGCCCGCGCCCCGTCAGACGCAGCGCCGGCATGGTGTGGGCGACCAGCCAGAGCGTCGCCTGGGTCGCCCAGTTCATGCTCTCGCGCCCCCATACGGCAGGGCCGACCAGCACGGCAGCCTGGGCGACCTCTGCCCGGCCGTCGGCCAAGGCCGCCATTGCCACCGCTCCGCCCATGCTGACGCCGACAAGCGTGAGCGGGGCATTCGGGTGCCGCTCGGCAACGGCCCGCGCAGCCTCGTCGAGGTCGTCGACCAAAGCCGCCACGCCGGGCCAGGTGCCAGGGGCGGGCGCGGCGCCGAAGCCGCGCTGGTCGTAGGCGTAGACGGCATAACCCTGTTCGGTCCAGCGCGCCGCGGGAATGGCGAAAGCATTGCCGTAATCGTTGAAGCCGTGGATGCCGAGCAGCACACCGCGCGGCTCGCCTTGGGGAAGCCAGGCATGCAGCGGCAGGCGCGTACCATCACCGGCGATCACCGCATCTTTGCCGAGGCGTGGCGATGCCTCACGCTCGCCCACGGCCTGCAAGTGCGGCGCGCAGGCAGCCAGCATCAAGGCGACAAAGAGGGTGGGAGCGCGCATCCGCATAGGCTATAGGGGC
>CAZKTK010000201.1:2451-6314 GCA_964555535.1 uncultured Rhodospirillaceae bacterium | reverse complement strand
CCTCCTCCAATTCCTGATGATAGGACATGGACCAATTCAGTGGGGGAGGATCAGTGCAGCTGATGATCAATGCGCCGTTCGGGCCGACGCCCTAGGCGCTTGTAAGCAGGTCAAGCTCGCGGCGGGCCTCCTTGGAGCTCAGTTCACGCACGTCGAGCCGACGGTAGGCGTCGCTTTCGTGCCCGTCGCGCCAGTGCGCCGCGGCCTGGCGGGTCAGAAACAGGTGCAGGCCGCTTTCGATGATTGAGGCCTGGTTGACCTCGCGCCATTCGATGGCGAACAGAGCCTCGATGCCGCCCGGCTCGATGCGGGCTCGTGCAGTGGGAGTGATACCGCCTGCGAGCTCCCAGCCGCCGCCGATGAAATAGGTCCTCAGCTCCGATCCACCGTTCGATTTCGAGCGGGCGGTGGCTGGCTGTGCGCCTGCCCGAGCGATGATGTGTCGCAGCAGCAGGTCGAAGGTCGTGCTCTCAGCCTCTGTCGTCACCGCTACCAGTGCCGGCCGATCAGCTTGACGCCCATGATCAAATTGGCGAAGCGCATCACCTCGCAATCGAAGGACCGCCCGTCGTCGAGGCGCAGGGTGGCGTATTGCGGGCAATCGAAATGGGACTTGAACTCCAGCCTGGCGCCGTTGTCCGACACGTCGCGCACGATGCAGTTCATCACCGATTGCTCGTCGTTGAACGATAGCCGGGCACCTTTGTAGACCTTCTTGCGCTTCTCGATGCGCACCTCGTCCTTGCCCAGTTCGGACGGTTTCGGCGGCTCGCCTTTGGCAACGGCAACATCCAGTTTTGGCGTCTTGCTCTCAGCCTGTTCTTCCTGTTCGCCGCCGAGAACGCCGAGCAGGGCCGCGTCCGGCGACATCAGGGAATCGATGTAGGCGGTCAGCTGCTTGCGCTGGCGGAAGATATCGGTCACGTCGTTGGCGATACCCGCGACTCCGGAGATGTTGCCGTCGACCGTCAGGGCCCGCAGGCTCAATATGACCGTGCGGCGGCTGCCGTCGGCGCGGTGAAACTCGGTCTCGTGATTGGTGACGAAAAAGCCTTCTTCGGCCACGCGCTTCAGCAGTGTTTCGACATCGTCGCGCTGATCGGGGTGAATGACTTCGGCGAACGCGGCGCCGATGAGGTCGGCCACCGGCGTGCCGGTAATCTCCGCCGTCATCTGGTTGGCGCTGGTGAAGGTGGTATTCCGGTCGAGGGCGAATATCGAGATGGTGGCGCTGTCCATGACCACGCGCAGGTGGTTGGTCTGCTGTTCCAGGGCTTGTGTGCTGCGCTCGAGCTTCTCCCTGGCATCGATCAGGGAAAGCTGCAGGCCCACCCGTGCCTCGACGACGGCGACCTGAAGGGGCTTGCCCAGGACGTCGTCGGCCCCGGCTGCCAGGGCTTCGGCAGCAGCGTCACGGAGGATTGGGTCGATGATCGCCAGAATCGGCAGTTTCGCCTCAGAATGCTCGGCTCGAATCCCACGCAATTGCGCATAGTCATCGGCGTGCGCGTCAGAGGCATCGAGAAGAAGCACGTCGAAATGGTCGCGGTCCAATGCCGGCAAAATCTCGGCCGCATCCGTCTCGACCTTGACGACAATGCCCTTGGCGCCGAAACAGCGCCTGATCAGATTGGCATCCGCGACATCGTCACTGGCGACAAGAACCGCGCGCGGGTCGTCCTCGCCATGATTCCGGATATCTTGTGCCATGCTAAGTTCCCGCTCAGCTCGTCATTGAGGCCGCTAGGGCAGGCTGCTGCCCATCGAGCCCGGTGGCGCCGGCAATGCCAGGGTGCGGCCGGTATTGGTAACCGTCGTGCCGTCCACGTGCAGGATAGAGACGGTGCTGTCGACGAAATTGCCGACATAAATGTATTTGCCGTCGAGGCTGAACACGACGCCCTCCGGGAGGCCTTCGACTTCGATTTCGGCCACGCGCGTCAGGGTCTTGCCCTCGATGGCGAGCACCACGACGCTGCCGTTGCGGTTGTAGTACCAGGTGTCGGGCGTCACGCCGGCGCTGCCGCGCAGCAGCACGGCGACGGCTATCTCGCCGGTGGGGCTGATGGCAAGGCCTTCGGGCGCATCGCCGACCACAACCCGATCGATGACGCGCGGCGGCGTGGTTTCCAGGTCGATCACGCTGACCGTGTCGATATGGCCGTCGGACAGGCCGCCATTGCCGTTATCGGCGCTCACGGCGAAGGTGCCGTCCGGGCTGATCTTGATGTTGTAGGGCCATTGCCCGACGGGCATGTCGAGTGCCGGGTCGTGACTGATACGGCCGTTCTCGATGTCGAGTACCGCGATCTTGTGCCCCGGAAACTTTGCCACCAGCGCGCGGTTGCCGTCGGGCGTGATGGCCACCGCCGCCACCTGCTCGCCCATTTCGAGGGTTTGCACGAGACGCACGCTCTTGCCGTCGATCTCCAGCACGCCGATGCCATTGTCGGCGCGATAGGCAACGAGCGCCATCTTGCCGTCACGGCTTATGGCGAGGCCCGAAGGCTGGCGGCCGACCGTCAGGGTGTCGATGGTGCGCGGCGGATCGAGGGTCAGGTCGACCACGTGGATCTGGTTGTGCGGAGAGGGCTTCCAGCCATCGTCACCCTCGGTCCAATTCATGGCGTTGGCGACCAGGGCCAGGCTCTCGTCAGGCGTGATGGCGAGGTTGGTCGGCGGGCCGAAAACCGAGTTCATCAAAGGCAAGTCCGCGATGATGCGCGGATTGGCGGGATCGGCGCCGATATCGATGACCGAGACCACGTCATTGCCCGGAGGGCCAAATACCGCACCAGTCGCGCTGAAGCTCACCTTGGCGTCGCCGCCGGCCAGCATCAGATCCGCCATAGCGGGTTGACACAGAGCCGCCAGTGCGGCGATTGCGGGAACGATCAAGCGGCCATGGGTCATTGCGGGTTCTCCCTGGATGGATGTCACCATGAAAGCATGGCCGAGTCGCGCGCATTGCGCAAAGGTTCCATGAGGGCAATGACTGCCAAGGCGGTTCCCTCGGCTGCGAAAGACATCTAGGTTGCGGCATCGAATGCGTATGAGGAGGAAGAGGCGACAATGGCAGCGCAGGTTCACACGGATGTGCCGGGCAATGTCTGGAAGGTGCTGGTGGCGCCCGGAGATACGGTGAAAAGCGGCGACGTCCTGTTCATTCTCGAGGTCATGAAGACGGAAGTGCCCCACGAAGCGCCGGTCGACGGCACCGTCAGTGCCGTGCATCTGACCGAGGGCGCCGAGGGTGTCGAAGAAGGCGTGCTCGCGGTGGAGATTGCCTGAGCGCGCGCAAATGCGCTAAACCACGCCTCCTGATCTCAAGGATTTTGGCGGAGACATATGAGCGACCTGGCGCCCATTCTCGTCGACGGCACCACCTACGCCTCGTATCTGTTCCTGGTGGCTGTCGGGCTGACGTTGATCTATGGGGTGATGAATATCCTCAATGTCGCCCATGGCAGCCTGTATGCGCTCGGTGCGTTCACTTCGGCCTGGGCGATCGGCGAATATCTGAACGCGGGCTATCCGGTGATCGGCACCTATGCGCTGCTGTTGCTGGCGGCCATCGTCGTCGGCCTGGTCATGGGGCTGGTGCTGGAGCGCGGCCTGCTGCAATGGATGTACGGGCGCGACGAGATCGTCATCGTGCTGGTCACCTTCTCTGCCTTCCTCATTCTCGAGGACATCACCAAGCTGGTGTTCGGCGCGCAGTCCTACATGCCCTGGCAGCCGCACGATCTCCCCGGCTTTGTCGATATCGGTGACATTTCCTTTTTCGTCTACGATTTCGGGCTCATGGGATTGGCCGTGGTGGTCGGCCTGGCGGTGTGGTTCGGGCTCAACCGCACGCGTCC
>CAZKTK010000201.1:0-2351 GCA_964555535.1 uncultured Rhodospirillaceae bacterium | reverse complement strand
GGCTTCCTGATGTCGCGCTACCGGGCGATCTTCTTCGCCATGCTCAGCATGGCCTTGTCGATGATCCTGTTCGGTCTCTTGGTCAACAGCGCCGAGCTCGGCAGCACCGACGGCTTCAGTGTCGGCCGGCCGAGCTATTTCACCCATCAGCCGGGCAGCGGCCAGCGCCTGACCTTCGAGCTCTACGGCCTGATATGCCTGTTCTCGTTCCTCTGTGCCTTTGCCGCGCACCGCTACCTGTCGTCGACTATGGGCTATGTCGGGGAAGCGATCCGCGAAAACGAAGTGCGGGTCGAATATCTCGGCATCTCGGTGCGCCGCGCTATCCACATCAAGTACGTGCTGGCGGCGATGTTGTCGGGGTTGGGCGGTGTGTTGACGGCACTCCTCATCGGCCATGTGACGCCTGAGGATTTCGTCTACTGGACCAAGTCGGGCGAGTTCGTCTTCGTCGCTATTCTGAGCGGCACGGGCAGTGTCGCAGCGCCCTTCGTCGGGGCGCTGATCTTCGAGCTGGTGCGTACCTACGCGCTCGAATACGCGCCCGACTTCTGGCAGATGCTGCTCGGCGGCACCCTGTTGCTGGTCATCCTGTTCCTGCCGGGCGGCCTGTGGTCGATCTTCCGGTTGCGCAAGGAGCGCTCCTGACATGGCGGCGGTGCTGGCAACGGAGAATCTCAACAAGCGCTTCGGCGCGGTAGTTGCCGCCGATGACGTGTCCGTATCTGTCGAGGCCGGCGAGCGTCTCGGCGTGATCGGCGCCAACGGGGCCGGCAAGACCACCTTCGTCAACATGGTCACCGGCTATCTCAAGCCGGACACCGGCACCATTCTTCATGATGGGCAGGACATCACACGGCTCAGTCCGCGCCATGTAACGCGGCTCGGCATACACCGCTCGTTCCAGATTCCGCAGATCTTTCCCGAACTCAGCGTGCTCGACAACATGATGATCGCGCTGGGCATCGCGGTCTCCGCGAAGCCGAATGCTTGGCGGCGGCTCTATCATGCCGAAATGCTGGCCTCTGCCGAGGAGACGCTGGCGCGCTTCTCGATCGACGAATATCGCGATCAGATCGTCGGCAAGCTGCCGCAGGGCGTGCGCAAGCTGCTGGACATCGCCATGGCGATGGCGGGGGATACCAGTCTGCTGTTGCTCGACGAGCCGACGAGTGGTGTCAGCGCCGATGAGAAGGGGGCGATGATGGACACCATCATGACCGCCCTGGAGGGCGAGGGCATGACACTTTTCTTTGTCGAGCACGACATGGAGGTGGTGGAGCGTTATGCCCAGCGGGTGCTGGCCTTCTACGATGGCCGGGTGATTGCCGACGGCCCGCCCGAGACGGTGCTCGCCGATGCGGACGTGCGCACCTATGTCGTCGGCCCAGAACTTCACCGGCGGCGATAGAATGGCCATGTTGAGCGTTACCGACCTGCATGTCCGCATTGCCGCGGCGACCATACTGGACGGTGTTTCCTTGGATGTGGCGCCCGGCAGCCTGACCGCCCTGATGGGCCGCAACGGTGCCGGCAAGACGACCTTCATGCGCTCGGTCATGGGCCTGCTTCCGCGCAGCGCCGGCGGCATCATCTTCGATGGCGGTGATTTGGGCGCCATGCCGGCGCATGCGCGCGCCGGGCTCGGCATCGGCTACATGCCTGAGGATCGGCGCCTGATTCCCGAGCTCACCGTGCGGGAGAATATTCTGGTGCCGGCCTGGGCGACGCGCATCGAGGATGCCGAGGAACGCCTTGCGCGCATCTACACCTTGATGCCGGAAGTCGAGAATTTCGCCGCCCGCCGCGCCATGCAGCTGTCGGGCGGCCAACAGAAACTGGTGGCGCTGGCCCGCGCCATCATGACCGGGAGCAAGCTTGTGCTGTTGGACGAGCCGTTCGAGGGCGTCGCCCCGGCGCTCGCCGGCCGCCTTGTCGAAGTGCTCTCGGGCCTCAAGGACCAGGGCCTGTCGGTATTGTTGTCCGAATCCGACTCTACCCATTCCGAGGACCTGGTCGATGCGGTCTACATCATCGAGCGCGGCCGGGTAGAGGCCGGAGGCGATGCCTGACCGCCGCTTTTGCGTGGCGCCGATGATGGCGCGGACCGATCGTCATGATCGCTATTTTCTGCGCCGCATCAGCCGGCATGCTCTGCTGTATAGCGAGATGGTTACCGTCGATGCGTTGCTTCATGGCGACCGGGCGCGGATGCTCGATTTCGACGCCAGCGAGCATCCGCTTGCCTTGCAGCTTGGCGGCAGCGACCCGGCCGGTTTGGCGCGATGCGCCACCATTGCCGAGGCCTGGGGCTATGACGAGGTCAACCTCAATGTCGGCTGTCCCAGCGA
>CAZKTK010000200.1:0-6317 GCA_964555535.1 uncultured Rhodospirillaceae bacterium | reverse complement strand
GCGGTGACGTGGTGGGCAGTTCCGGGCGCGCCGCGCTCGCCGACCACCTGCCCGACCTGCGCCGCGACCTGCAGCTCGACTTCGTCGTCGTCAATGGCGAGAACGCGGCCGGCGGCTTCGGCATCACCGGCGCCATCGCCGAATCGTTCTTCGACCTCGGCGTCGACGCCATCACCACCGGCAATCATGTCTGGGACCAGCGCGAGGTGGCGACGGTGCTGGTGCGCGAGCCGCGCCTGCTGCGACCAGTCAACTTCCCGCCCGCCTCCACCCCCGGCAACGGCATGGGGATCTACGAGAGTGCGCGCGGCGAGAAAGTGCTGGTGGTGAATGTCATGGGGCGGCTGTTCATGGACCCGCTCGACGATCCTTTCGCCGCGCTCGACGCGATCTTCGCCGAGCATGTGCTGGGGGAGAGCATCGACGCGGCGCTGGTCGACGTGCATGCGGAGACCACCAGCGAGAAGCAGGCCGTCGGCCATTTCCTCGACGGCCGCGCCACCCTCGTGGTCGGCTCCCACACCCACGTGCCGACCGCGGACGGCCAGATCCTGCCCGGCGGCACCGCCTATCAGACCGACGCCGGCATGTGCGGCGACTACGATTCGGTAATCGGCTCGGACAAGGGCATGTGGGTGCAGAAGTTCCGCGCCAAGATGCCCGTCGGCCGTATCACGCCCTCCAAGGGCGACGGCACGCTCTGCGCCACCCTGGTCGAGACCGAGCCCCGCTCGGGCCTCGCCCGCTCCATCGAGCCCGTGGTGCTTGGCGCACGACTGCAAGAGCGGCGCCCGGAATAATTGCTGACAGTTACCTATTTTCTCTGATGTTTTTAGCTGTAATCAGCACCTTACCTCCAGGTAAGGGATGACCGGCGGGCTTTATGCTGTCTATTCTATTGAAATATCACATAAAATCCGAAGAAAATAGGTAACTGTCACCGAACTATGGTGCGCGGCTTGCAGGGAAGGACGAGGTGGCGACGAGATCTCCCGTCAAACACTGCCGAGTCACGGTGTCTGGCTCGTCTCTCATCACAAGGCAGACTTTAGCGTCTTGCACGCCGGCAGTGATGTGGTCGTAGAGACCCGAGTCGCCAATGGAGCCGTCGGCCGACAGGGGCCGTTTCGGATTGGGCTCGTCTGTGTGCCAGGCCGCCTCGATCACGTAAATATTCTCCACCGCGACGATGACCTTGATGGCCATGGCCTCATGGCGCAGCACCAGCCGATCCTGTTCGTTGAAACCCCGCTGTCCCGGTTTGGATTCGCATTGATAAACCTTTGTCGTGACAGGAAAGACCTCATTCGGGGTGTCGCCGTGGCTTCGCTGCGCGGAACTCAAACAGACCGCACTGAACCGGGAAGCATGCAATGTCGTAAATCTCAAAAGCGGGTTCTGGTACTCGGCGCGTTTTGGGCAAATGAATACGGTTAGTGCCTCATTCCAGGTCTTAATCATTTCGTCGCCGCTCATGTACTCTTCGAAATAGTACCGTTGCTCCGGATGGAATTCGGAGTTTGCCAGTGCCTGCCCATCGATCCAGTTCGGCAGAACGATATATTCGTCAAACACCCTGCCATCGACGATGAGACTGTCGAGACGCTCCTGTTCGCGAATGTCCAGGTCCTCATTCTCCAGAAACACCGAGCCCGACCCGGGGTCGGCGTCTGCCGCACCCGGCTCCCCATGGACGGTCTTCGTATCGGAAGTTGGGGCGCAGCCGGACAGGATTGCGAGTGCCGCAAAGAGAAGACTGAAGGCTCGACCCATGTCACGCACCCGCTTCGGCCAGGGTAGAAAGTGCGAGAAAACATAGCATATCCGGCAGTTCAATCGCGCATTGCAAGAGGCGCCGATCTCTCGTGGCCGACACTCTCTTTCCGGACCGACAAATTCTCGCCACAAAGCTCTGTTAGACAAGGGGAATAGGCTGTCAGGAGGCTTTCGCGAACCCCAATATCTGGTATGTTGGCATGAGCTGATCGGCAGTATGCGGGAAATTCAATGACGGCAGCGCGGCACCAAAGTCGGTCGGCGGTGCGCGAGCCTGACGAGGTTTGAAGACAATGGCCGGCCATTCTCAATTCAAGAACATCATGTATCGGAAGGGCGCGCAGGACGCCAAGCGCGCCAAGATGTTCGCCAAGCTGGCGCGCGAGATCACCGTCGCCGCCAAACAGGGCATGGCCGACCCGGACATGAACCCGCGCCTGCGCACGGCAATCGCCGCGGCGCGCTCGGCCAACATGCCCAAGGACAATATCGAGCGCGCGGTCAAGAAAGGCGCCGGCGGCGACGACGACACCAATTACGACGAAATGCGCTACGAGGGCTTCGGCCCAGGCGGCGTCGCGGTGATCGTCGAGGCGCTTACCGACAACCGCAACCGCACCGCCGCCGAGGTGCGTGCCTCGTTCACCCGCCACGCCGGGAATCTTGGCGAGACCGGCAGCGTCAATTTCATGTTCAACCATGTCGGCGTGATCCGCTACGGCGCCGACGCGGCGGACGCGGGCGCCATGTTCGAGGCCGCGGTCGAGGCCGGGGCCGAGAATGTCGAGAGCGACGAGGCCGGCCATCAGATCACTTGCGAGGTCGGTGCCCTGCACGATGTACGCGATGCCCTTGCGAGCCAGTTCGGCGAACCCAACGGCGTGGCGCTGGAATGGCTGCCGACAAGCACCATCAGCATCGACGAGAACCAGGCCGAAACGCTTTTCAAGCTGATCGACGCGCTCGAGGACAATGACGACGTGCAGTCGGTGGCGGCGAATTTCGACATTTCCGACGACGTCATGCAAAAAGTCAGCGCGCGTGGCTGAGGCTGGGTGGCGATGAGGCTTCTGGGCCTCGACCCCGGTCTCAACGCCACCGGTTGGGGGGTGGTGGAAAGCGACGGCGCGCGCCTGTCCCATCGCGCCAACGGCACCGTGCGCACCCGCGCGGGCGACGACCTTGCCCGCCGCCTTGCGGTTCTCGACGAAGCGCTTGCCGAGGTCATCGCCACATGGGCACCGGATTCCGCAGCTATCGAGGAGACTTTCGTCAATCGCAATCCGGGCTCGGCACTGAAGCTCGGCTTGGCCCGCGGCGTCGTCATGCTGGCGCCGGCACGCCTCGGCATCCCGGTCGCGGAATACAACAACTCCCAGGTCAAGAAGGCGGTGGTCGGCTCAGGCCGCGCCAGCAAGGAACAGATGCAGCTCATGGTGCGCCATCTGCTGCCGGGCTGCGAGCCGGGCAGCGCCGATGCAGCGGATGCGCTGGCGGTGGCCATCTGCCATGCCCTCCATGCCACCACGGGCGGGCGTTGGGCCGCCGCCACAGCAGGGAGCGCCGCATGATCGCCAGCCTCAGCGGCCGCCTTGCCGACGCGGCCGAGGATTCGGCCGTGATCGATGTCGGCGGCGTCGGCTATCTGGTGTTCTGCTCGGGCCGCACCTTGCGCAACATGCCGCCTGTCGGCGAGGCCGTCTCGCTGGTCGTCGAGACCCATGTGCGCGAAGACCACATCCACCTCTACGGCTTCCAGGCGGCGAGCGAACGGGCCTGGTTCCGCCTGCTGCAAACCGTCCAGGGCGTCGGCGCCCGGCTGGCGCTTGCAGTGCTCTCGCTGATGACGCCCGACGAACTCGCCACCGCCATCGCCGCCCAGGACACGGCGTCCCTGCGCCGGGTTTCCGGCGTCGGGCCGAAAGCGGCACAGCGCATCGTTGCCGAGCTCAAGGACAAGGCCCACGCGGTCTCGCCCGAAATCGCGGTGGTGGCCGAGGCCGCGGGCACGCCAGCGGACGGCAGCACGGGCGAGGCGGTCTCGGCGCTGGTCAATCTCGGCTACGGCCGCAGCGAGGCCTTCGCGGCGGTGGCTGGGGCCGCACGCGAGCTTGGCGACGGCGCCGATGTCGGCGGCCTCATTCGTCAGGGCCTCAAGACGCTGTCGCCGGCATGAGCGCGACCGCGGAAGAGCGCCTGGTCGATGCCGGCGAGACACCGGACGACAGCGATAGCGCGCTCAGGCCCCAGACCCTCGAAGCCTTTGTCGGCCAGGCCGAGCTGCGCGCCAATCTCGGCGTCTATGTCAGCGCCGCCCGCCAGCGCCAGGAGGCGCTCGACCACACGCTGTTCTCGGGCCCGCCCGGCCTCGGCAAGACGACCCTGGCGCAAATCGTCGCGCGCGAGCTCGGCGTCAGCTTCCGCGCCACTTCCGGCCCCGTCATCGCCCGCGCCGGCGACCTCGCGGCGCTGCTCACCAATCTCGAAGCCCGCGACGTGCTCTTCATCGACGAGATCCACCGCCTCAATCCCCAGGTCGAGGAAGTGCTCTATCCAGCGATGGAGGACTTCCAGCTCGATCTGATCATCGGCGAGGGGCCGGGCGCGCGCTCGGTGCGCATCGATATCGCGCCCTTCACCCTGGTCGGCGCAACGACGCGCTCAGGGCTCGTGGGAACGCCGCTGCGCGACCGTTTCGGCATTCAGGAGCGCCTGCGGTTCTACCGCACGGAAGAGCTGGAGGCGGTGGTCGGCCGCGGCGCGCGCGTTCTGGACATGCCCTTGTCCGACGATGGTGCGCACGAGATCGCGCGACGCGCCCGCGGAACGCCCCGGGTTGCCGGGCGCCTGCTGCGCCGGGTGCGCGATTTCGCCACCATCGGCGGCGCCGACGTGGTCGATGCGGCGATCGCTGCCGATGCGCTCTCGCGCCTTGCCGTGGATGCCCGCGGCCTCGATGCCATGGACCGCCGCTATCTCGCCTGCATTGCCGACAATTACGCCGGCGGCCCCGTCGGCGTGGAGACGTTGGCGGCGGCGTTGTCCGAAGAACGCGACACCATCGAGGATGTCATCGAGCCCTATCTGATGCAGCAGGGCTTTCTTGCCCGCACCCCGCGCGGCCGCGTCTTGACGCAAGCCGCCTGGGAACACATGCAGCGCACGCCCTCGCAGGCAGCGCGCGAACAGCTCGAGCTGCTGACACCGGAGGGAGGCGATGGCTGATGTGCACCGCTGGCCCATCCGCGTCTATTACGAGGACACCGATGCCGCCGGTATCGTGTACTACGCCAACTATCTCAAATTCGTCGAGCGCGCGCGCACCGAGCTGCTGCGCGAACACGATATCGACTACCAAAGCCTGCTCGCGGGCGAGGGTCTGGTCTTTGCCGTGCGCGATTGCCACATCGACTATCTGCGCCCGGCGCGCCTCGACGATGCCCTCGAGGTGGAGACACGGGTGGTCGAGATCAGCGCCGCGGCGATCCGTATCGAACAGACGGTACGGCGCGCGGACGAACTGCTGGTGCGTGTCGGCTTGCGCATTGTCTGCCTACGCCAAGACGGCCGCCCCGCCCGCCTGCCCGCTGCGGTGCGCCAGGCCGTCGCCGCCCATCAATGAGCCGCTTGCGGCAAGACCAACGGAGAGCACGAGACAAGCATGGAAGCATTAGCCCCTGAGACCGCCGGGATGGCCGCCGACCTCTCGGTCTGGGCCCTGGCCAGCCAGGCCGACATGGTGGTCAAGCTGGTGATGATCGTGCTCCTGGTCGCATCGCTGTGGTGCTGGATGATCATCTTCGAGAAATCCCGCCAGCTGCGGCGTTTGCGCGCCAAGGCGGACGCGTTCGAGGATTCCTTCTGGTCCGGCGGCTCCCTGGAGGAGCTTTACGAACGCGTCGGCCAGTCCCCCGACCACCCGCTGGCGATGCTGTTCTCGGTCGCCATGCGCGAATGGACCCTGGCCACGGCGCACGGCATGTCGGTATCCGAAGCGCCCGGCCAAGCCTCCCTGCAAAGCCGCATCGACCGGGTGATGAACGTGGCCCTGCAGCGCGAGATGGAGGGCCTGGAGCGGCGCATCGGCTTTCTCGCCACGGTGGGCTCGACGGCGCCGTTTGTCGGCCTGTTCGGAACGGTCTGGGGCATCATGAACAGCTTCCAGGCCATCGCCGGCACGCACAACACATCGCTGGTGGTGGTCGCACCCGGCATTGCCGAAGCCTTGCTGGCAACGGCGCTGGGCCTGGTCGCTGCGATCCCGGCCGTGGTCGCGTACAACAAGCTGTCCGGCGATCTCAACCGCTATGCGGGGCGCCTCGAGACCTTTGCCGGCGAGTTCAGTGCGCTGCTCTCGCGGCAAATGGCCGAGCGGGTGGCCTGATGGCGGCAACGGGCATCAAGCGCACCGCCGGCCAGCGCTATCACCCGATGGCGGAGATCAACGTGACGCCGTTCGTCGACGTGATGCTGGTGCTGCTGGTGGTGTTCATGGTTACCGCGCCGCTGCTGACCGTCGGCGTCGAGGTCGATCTGCCGGA